>JAFKFE010001241.1 GCA_017308345.1 Alphaproteobacteria bacterium
AAGCGAAACTCTACGAGGCGATCGGCACTGTCCCGCTGGCGCTCGACCGGCTGCTGACGTCGAATGCGCAGAACGCCACGCTGAACCGGCTGGTCGCGCGTGGTCTCGTCCACATCTGCGGCTTCACGCCGTCCGACGCCGCCCATGTGCTGGGCAAGCAGGCCAATTGGGACGCCGCCACCGCCCGCCTCGGCGCCGAGCTTTTCGCCCGCCGGCGCGACGGCCGCGGCCAGCCGATCGCCGCGACGCCGGAAGCGATCGCCGGGCGCGTGCTCACCACGCTGACCCGCTGGTCGGCCGAATACATACTTGAAACCGCCTTCGCCGAGGACGGCCTGGACGGCGCGGCGACCGTCGCGCACGCGCTGGTGCAGCGCGCCGTCGATGGCCATGCCGGCATCGCCCGCTTCACCGTCGCGCTCGACCGTCCGGTCATCGGCCTCGGCGCCTCCGCGCCGCTGCACTATGCCGGCCTGCCGCCGCTGATCGGCAATGGCTGCATCGTGCCGGAGGACACCGACGTGGCCAACGCGCTCGGCGCCGTGGTCGGCCAGGTGCGCGTTTCGGCCGAAGCCCGCGTCAGCCAGCCCAAGGAAGGCCTGTTCCGCCTCGCCTCCGGCCAGACGGTACGCGACTTCACCGAGGAGGCAAAGGCGATCGAGGCGGCCGAGGCCGATGTGCGGGCAATCGCGGCCGGGCGCGCCAGGGACGCCGGCACCGACAACGCCGAGATCGACGTCGCCACCGAGTTCAAGGTCTCGACCATCGAGGGCCAGCGCATGTTCATCGAGGCGCATGTGGTGGCGGTGGCGTCGGGACGGCCAAGGATTGCGATGTGAGGGAGAGCGTAATCCCCCTTGCGGGGGAGATGGCCGGCAGGCCAGAGGGGGGCGCTGTCCCGCCAGCGTCTCCGTTCTCCCGCCGCTCCGACGGCCAGTCTGGGTGACATTGCACGGGCAGAAAGCGACAAGGTTGGCGTTCCTTCGCGCCCCCCTCTGCCCTGCCGGGCATCTCCCCCACGAGGGGGGAGATCAGCAGCTTCGCCGCCCCGCCTAAACTCCCCTACACCCTAAGCCGAATTGACCCCTGCCCCTCAACATGCCAAAGCCCCGGCAAAAGCTGTATCTGGAGACGTGCTGATGACCGACCGCATCGAGATCGCCGGGTTGCGGATTGCCCGGGAGCTCCATGACTTCGTGGCTGAAGAAGCCGCGCCCGGCACCGGCATCGACCCGGAGAAATTCTGGGAGGGCTTTTCGGCGATCGTCCACGACCTGGCGCCGAGGAACCGCGCGCTGCTCGCCAAACGCGACGCCATGCAGGAAAAGCTCGACGGCTGGTATCGCGAGAACGGCGCGCCGATTGACATGGAGGCTTACAAGGGCTTCCTGAAGGAGATCGGCTATCTGCTGCCGGAAGGGCCTGCCTTCTCCGTCTCGACGGAGCATGTCGATCCCGAGATCGCCGTCGTCGCCGGGCCGCAGCTCGTCGTGCCGGTGATGAACGCGCGCTATGCGCTCAACGCCGCCAATGCGCGCTGGGGCTCGCTCTATGACGCGCTCTACGGCACCGACGCCATTCCCGAGACGGGAGGCGCGGAAAAGGGCAAGGGCTTCAATCCCGCGCGCGGCGCCAGGGTCATCGCCTGGGCGAAGGATTTCCTCGACCAGTCCGTGCCGCTGACATCAGGCAGATGGGCCGGCGTCAACGGGCTGTCGGTCGAGAACGGCGCGCTGAAGGTCGGCGAGGGCGCCGGCGCCACGACGCT
>JAFKFE010001242.1 GCA_017308345.1 Alphaproteobacteria bacterium
GGCCGCTCCCGTCGTGACCAGTAGCCAAGGGGAACCATCATGAGGAAATTCACTGCCACGCTCCTGTTGGGAGCATCATTGTTCGCAGCACCCGCCATGGCCGAGCAGGCCACGATCGGTCTTTCTGCTCCGCTTTCCGGCCCGCAGGCCTATTTCGGCACCACGTGGCACAACGGCTTCAAGCTCTATGTCGACAAGCTGAACGCCGACGGCGGGGTCAACGGCGTGACGATCGCCTACGAGCAGGAAGACGACAAGGCGGACCCGCGCGAAGGAACGCTGGTGGCGCAGAAATTCTGCGACAACGACCAGGTGGTCCTCGGCCTCGTCAACTTCAATTCCGGCGTCGCCCAGTCGACCCTGCCGATCTATGAGGATTGCACGCTGCCGACGATGACCTTCGGCTCCAACCCCTCGCTGACCAAGCAGGGTTACAAGTTCATGGTGCGCCCGGTCGCCAACGACCTGGCCGGCGCGCTGCTGCCGGCCGAATACGCGCTCGGCAAGCTCGGCGCCAAGACCGCGCTCGTCGTCAACGACAAGCAGGTCTTCGGACAAGGCATCTCCGAAATCTTCGCCAAGAATTTCGAGGCCGGCGGCGGCAAGGTTCTCGACACCATCGCCGTCGCGCCGACCGACGTCGACTTCACCGCCGTGCTGGCTCAGATCAAGCCCAAGAAGCCGGACGTGATCTATCTCGGCGCCGTCATGCCGCAGCTCGCGCTGTTCGCCAAGCAGATGCACGAGCAGGGCATCAGCGCCACGCTGATCGTTCCCGATGGCGGCTACACGCCGGACCTCATCAAGCAGGCCGGCGAGGCCAACGTCCAGGGCACGCTGGTCGCGATCCAGGTGCCGCCGATGGACGCTTCTCCCGAGATTGCCGAGTTCGCCAAGCTCTACAAGGCCAAATATGGCGAGGAGGCAGGCCCCTACTCGATCTACGGCTACGTGCAGGGCCAGATCCTCGAGCAGGTGCTCAAGACGACCAAGGGCCTGAAGCGCGAGGACATCAACGCCGCGCTGCACGCGGTCAAGGTCAAGACTGCGGTGGGCGAGCTGGAATTCGACGAGACCGGCGAACTTAAAGTCGCCCCATCCTACCTCTACAAGGTCGAAGGCTCGGACTTCAAGCTCGTCGGCCAGAAGTAACGATTGCGCGCCGGGCGGCTCCTTTTTTGTTTGCGGCCGTGCCCGGCAGAGAGCGCCGCGGCCACGTCGATCGTTCCCCTCCCCGGCTGAGCCTGCCGGGCGGAACCTATTGCACAGGGACGCCAGCCCATGCTGGGAAACCTCATTCAACAGACGGTCAATGCCCTGACGATCGGCGCCATCTACGCGCTGATCGCGCTCGGCTACACCATGGTCTACGGCGTGCTGCGCATGATCAATTTCGCCCATGGCGAGATGTTCATGCTCGGCGCCTACGTCGCCTTCCTGTTGCTCAGCATGCTGATCGGCGATGTCGGCGCGGCAGGCGCGATCGCGCTCACCGCGGCCTTTGTCGTCGCGATCTTCGTGGTAGGCATCATCGGCGTCGGCATCGAAAGGGTCGCCTACAAGCCGTTGCGAAACTCCACCCGTCTCGCGCCGATGCTCTCCTCGCTCGGCGTGTCGCTCTCATTGGTCACCGGCATCCAGATCCTTGCCGGGCCGCAGCCGGTCGCCTTTCCGAGCTTCTTCCCTTCCATTCGCTACGAGGTGCTGGGCGGCACGGTCAGCTCGGTGCAGATCGGCATCCTGATCGCCGCCTTCGCGCTGATGTTCGGCCTGCATTTCCTCGTCAACCGCAGCCGCATCGGCATCATCGTGCGCGCCGTGTCGGAAAGCCGCCCGACGGCCCAGCTTCTGGGCATCAACGTCAACGGCGCGATCTCGATGGTGTTCTTCGTCGGGCCGCTGCTCGGCGCGGCGGGCGGCATCCTCTACGCCAGCTATTACGGCATCATGACGCCGACCATGGGCGCCGTGATCGGCCTGAAGGCCTTCACCGCGGCGATCCTGGGCGGCATCGGCTCGATTCCCGGCGCCATGCTCGGCGCGTTCATCCTGGCCTTCGTCGAGGTCGGCGGAACGGCGCTGCTGCCGATCGTCACGCATGGCATGCTCGGCACCGAATACCGCGACGTGCTCTCCTTCGCGATCCTCATACTCGTGCTCCTGGTCCGCCCCGCCGGCATTCTGGGCGAGGCCGTGTCGGAGGAAAGCATCGTGTACAAGAGGGAGTTCTGATGTCCGTCGCCGAGACCCTCACCGCCGCCAGGCCGCGTTCGGGACGGGCCATTTCGTTCCTCTTCTTCGCCATCGCCATCGCGCTGATCGTGGCGACGCCCTTCCTGCCCAACTACTATGTCCGCGTCATCAACAGCCTGCTGATCTACATCCTGCTCGGCATCGGGCTGAACATCGTGATCGGCTATGCGGGGCTGCTGGATCTCGGCTTCGTCGCCTTCTACGCGGTCGGCGCATACAGCTACGCGCTGCTTGCCAGTCCGCAGCTCGGCCTGCACTGGCCGTTCCTCGTCATCCTCCTGGTCGCCGCATGCCTCGGCGCGGTCACCGGCATATTGCTCGGCATACCGGTGCTGAGGCTGCGCGGCGACTATCTCGCCATCGTCACGCTCGGCTTCGGCGAGATCATCCGCATCATCATCAACAACCTCGATTGGCTCACCGGTGGGCCGAAGGGCATACCGCGCCTCGACAAGGCCTCGATCCTCGGCATCCAGGTCGCCCGTCCGATCGACTTCTTCTGGCTGCTGCTCGTCACCGTGCTCGTGATCGGCACGCTGGTCTGGCGGCTGGAGCGCTCCATCCTCGGCAAGGCCTGGGCGGCCATCCGCGAGGATCAGGACGCCGCGCGCGGCATCGGCATCAATACCACCAACGCCAAGCTCGCCGCCTTCGCCACGTCGGCGACTATCGGCT
>JAFKFE010001243.1 GCA_017308345.1 Alphaproteobacteria bacterium
AACGATCCAGGCAAACAGTTCTCCCCCCTCTCCCTCACTGCTGACCAGCCTGTACGACCTGACGCCCGCCGAAGCACGACTTGCAGCGGCGCTGAGTTCAGGCCAATCGCTGGAGGCGGCCGCGGCGGCTGGCCAGATAACCGTGAAATCCGCGCGAACCTACCTGGAGCGCATCTTTGCTAAAACAGGTACCAACCGGCAAAGTGGGCTGGTAGCCCTGCTGCGTTCCGTCCCGCCACTGGCGGCCGTGCAAGAGCAATAGCGCCCCCGCTTGTAGGGCCCGACCTCAGCCGATATGCAAGATGGTCCGCAGATGATCGAGGATCATCGCGACCCCGACCTTGCCGAGACCCGCGGAGGCTTCCAAGGCGCTTTTCGTGTACCAGCCGGTGTTGTCGGCGAGATGCTTCTCGTCCACGGCCTCCGGGCACAGCGCGAGCATCAGCGAGGTTTCACCTTTGCCGGCATGGTCGAACGGATATTTTCCGTTCATCGTGGCCGGCATCAGCGGATGCACCTGCACCCAGTTGAAGACGTTTTCGCCCTGGGCATGACCGGCATAGTAGTCGGCCATGGTGTTCGAGCCCCACCAGCCTTCGCCGCGCTCCTTTTCGAGGAAGCGGAAGATCGCCTGCCGGCCGGCGGTCTTGAAGGCGAGATCGGTCGGCATGCCGGCGGCGAAATTCTCGGTCTGATGATGGAGGATGGCGTGGATGTTGCGGAAACCGATGCGCAGCAGGCCGTAGAACAATTCCTCCGCGAAGGGCGAAAGCACCGGACCGCCGACCTGCACCGAGCCGCTGCCTTCCGGCGGAGCCACCGCATAGCTCGCCGCGCCGTAATAGAAGGGCGGCAGGATGACGATATCCCTCTCCTTCTCGATCAGTTCCACCGTCTTGATGACGGCCAACGTGTCCATGCCGACCGCCATGTGCTCGCCATGGTATTCGAGCACGCCGAGCGGCAGCACGACCGGCCAGTTCTCCTCGATCGCCTTGCGGATCTGGTGCGGCAGCATCAGCTCGTAGCGCATCCCCTACTCCATGTTGGTGTGCCTGGCGCGCATGGCTTCCGGCGTCGCATTGGTCAGCGCCTGGAGCTTCAGCACCATGATTTCGAACAGAAGGAACAGCGCGCCTTCGAACAGCGAGCCCATCGGCAGCACCGAGGTTTTCGCCGCGCCCTGGTCGCTCGCCATCGTTTGGGCCGGAATGACGAGCGTGAAATCGGCGAGCTTCGCGGCGCTGCCTGCAGGTTCCGCCGTCAAAAGCAGCAGCTTCGCGCCGGCCTCGCGGGCAACGCGCATCAAGGTCAGCACCGTGGCGGTCTCGCCCGGCCCCGAGCTTGCCAGGAAGACATCGCCCTGCCCCAGCGGCGGCGTTGTCATGTCGCCGACGACCGAGACCGGCAGGCCGAGATGGTAGAGCCGCATGGCAAAGCCCTTCACCTGCAGCGCCTCGCGGCCGCAGCCATAGACGGCGATCCTGCCGGCGTCGGCAAGCATTGCGCAGGCGGCGTCGATCCGGGCTTCATCCGTGCGCGCCAGCACCGCGCCAAGCTCGTCCAGCGCGGTCGCGAACATCCCTGATCCGGCTTTGCTCATGACCGCTCCCCCTGTCCGCGAGATGTCGCCAGGCGCTGTGGAGTTGCGGCGCGCCGCAGCGAAAGGCTTGTTTTCGCTCATGCTACCATCGTGAAAATCGCTGTCCAACGAGCCTCGGCGCTTTTGCTGGGCCACGAGCGTGATAGTGTCATGTCAGACAAATC
>JAFKFE010001244.1 GCA_017308345.1 Alphaproteobacteria bacterium
CGTGCAGCATACGACAACTATTTAGCACTTATGCGCGGCCACACTTCCATGCTATGCATTAGAGAACCGTGAATTCGCTGTTTGGAGAGGGACTTACATGAAGCGTTGTGCAAGACTGCTGGCCTCGGCCACGGCGCTGCTCTTGGCCGGATCGACGGGCTTCGCCGCCGACATCATCGGCGAACCGGCGGTGAATTATTGCCGCACCGTCGGCACCTCGGACCTGGTGCTGACCGACAACATGGTCGAGCTCAAGGACCATGTGGTGAAGCTGATGGATGAATCGATCGCCGTCGCCAACAGCCCCGAATGGATCAACTCGTCGCGCCCCGCCTTCGTCTGGGCTTCGGAAGCCAAGGTCGCCTGCGGCATGGCCTATGGCTACCTCAAGACGAACTACAAGGACGAGGATACGCTCAACAAATGCGAGTGCTTCCACGACCGCATGGTCGAGTACATGCACTGAACTGACGGGCGAGCGCTCAGCCGACCGGTCGCGATGATGGCCATGAAAGCCCGGGCGGGGGCGGACGCCTCCGCGACCAAGGCGCCGGATGCCGCCCCTGCCGGCGTGGCGTGGGTGGCTTATTTCCGGCGCGAGAGTTGGCGCGCTCCGGCGCTCGCTTTCGCCATTGTCGCGGCCGCCTCCGGCTGCCAGTCCAAGAGCGGCGCCTCGGACGTGCTCGATCCGTCGGCGATCACGGCACCCGCCGGCCAGGCAAGCGGCCCGACACAAGGCAGCCCGACACAAGGCAGCCCGCCACAAGCCGGCCAGACGCCGGGCAGCCAGACCTTGGCCGGCCCGACCTCGGCCCCCGCGGCGAAGGCGAACCTGACGCTCGGCACGGGATCGACCAAGGTGACCATGCTGCTGCCGCTTTCCGCTCCGGGAAGCACGGGCGAGAACGGCAGGAAAATGTATGACGGGGCGCGGCTGGCAATGGCCGATCTCGGCGACAAGCTGCTGACGCTGACCATCCAGGACACGCGCGGCGACAGCGGCTACGCCAAGGACCTGGCCGTGAAGGCGATCACGTCGGGCACGGCGAAGGCCGTCATCGGACCGTCCGAGCTCGCGGCCGCGCGGCACCTTGCCAAGCTTTCCGGCTCGAAGCGGCCGCCGGTGCTGGCGCTGGCCGACAATTTCGCCGGCGCGCCCGGCATCTATTCCGTGCGGCTCAGCGAAGCCGACAGCGCCGCCGCGGGCGCGGCGGCGATCGCCGGCAAGGGCGCCAGGAAATTCGTGCTGATGGTGCCGGCCGGCACGGACTCGAGCGCCGTCGAATCCCGGGTCGCCAACGCGCTCAGCATCTATGGCGCCACGCTTGCGGTGACGCTGCCCTACTCGGTGGCGGACGGCGCGAAGGCGGTGTCCGACATGGGCTCGCTGGTGGAGGCGCCCGATGCCGTGGTCGTCGCCTGCGGCGACAGCAGCCCGACCGCGGTGCTCGCTGCCTTGAAGGCGAAAGGCATCCCCGGCAAGGCGGTGACGCTGATCGGCACCGACCGCTGGCTCGAGCGTCCCATGGATCCGCTCTATGAGGGCGCCTATATCGCGACGCTCGACGAGAGCGAGACCGGGCCGATCGCCGACCGCTTCAAGGCGGCCTACAACTACCAGCCGGACGTCAATGTGGCCTATGCCTACGACATGGTGGCGCTGAGCGCGGGCATAGCGAGTTCGGCCGGCCCCGACGGCTTCAGCAAACAGGTGCTGGAGAACACGACCGGCTTCCGAGGCTCGACCGGCCTCTTCCGCTTCCGC
>JAFKFE010001245.1 GCA_017308345.1 Alphaproteobacteria bacterium
GCCGAGGCTTTCTTGGCATGGCGCGAACGCGGTTCGCCGCGCCAGTCGTTATACGTCACCGTCAGCGAATTCTCATCGAGCATGGCCGCCTGGATGCGCGGCCACGGGCACATATAGGTGCAGACCTGTTCGCGCATCAGCCCGCCGAACACATAGGTCGTGCCGGTGAGCACCGCGATCGTGACATAGGCGACGGGCGCCGCCGTTCCGGTGACGACTTCGCCGATCAGCTTCGGCGCATCGGCGAAGTAGAAGATCCAGGCGCCGCCCGTGGCGATTGCGATGACGAGCCAGATAGCGTGCTTGGTTATGCGCAGGAAAAGCTTGCGCGCGGTCCATGGGGCGGCGTCCAGCTTCATGCGGGCATTGCGATCGCCTTCGATCGCCCGCTCCACGACAAGGAACAGGTCGACCCAGACGGTCTGGGGGCAGGTGTAGCCGCACCAGGCCCGCCCGACCGTTGATGTGATCAGGAAAAGACCGACGCCCGCCATCATGAGAAGGCCCGCGACGTAGTAGAATTCCTGCGGCCAGATCTCGATGAAGAAGAAATAGAAACGGCGGTTCGCCAGGTCGATGAGAACAGCCTGGTCGGGAGCGAAGGGGCCCCGATCCCAGCGCAGCCAGGGAGTGAGGTAATAGATGCCGAGCGTGATCGCCATCACCACCCATTTGAACTGGCGGAAACGGCCGGAGGCCCGCTTCGGAAAAATCTTCTTGCGCGCGGCATAAAGCGGCTGTCGCGTCCTTGCGGAGTTGACCGCTTCGGCCTCGAGCCGTTCCACCTGCGACTGATCCAGCACGACGATCTCCAATCGCGGCGAAAAAACGCCGCCTATCTTTCAGCAGTTTCGCAATCACTCGCCGGCGTCGCGTTGATGCAGGTCAAATCGGGCCATCAAAAAGCAAGTCGAGGCCCGGCGCCGCCGGGCCTCGTCGCTTGAACGGCTGAGGGCTGAGAATAGGCCCCGCCCCTATTCTCCACCGCCAAGCGAATGTACATAGACAGCCAGTTCCTTGACCGTCGTCTCGCCGAGGCGACCGCCCCAGGCGGGCATCACCCCGTTCTTCGGAGCCCGCACCTGGGAAGCGATCGCGGCTTCGCCGGAACCGTGGAGCCAGATCGCATCCGTCAGATTGGGCGCTCCGAGATCCCGGTTGCCCTTCGCGTTCTCGCCATGGCAAGCGGCGCAATTGTCCGCGAAGACCTTGGCGCCGGGCTCGACCAGGCTTTTGTCCTTTACCGGCCCGGAAAGGCTGGCCACGAAGGCGCTGACCTGAGCGATCTGCTCGGGCTTGAGCACATCGGCGAAGGCGGTCATCTCCGATTGACGCGTGTCGGGGTCCGTGGCGAAGCGGATGCCGTGCGTGATCGTCTGCTGGATCTGCTCCGCCTTGCCGCCCCAGAGCCAGTCGTCATCGTTGAGGTTCGGAAACCCCGTCGATCCTTGCGCGCCCGAGCCGTGGCACTGCACGCAGTTCACCTTGAATGCCGCGCCGCCGGCCGCGACGGCGAACTCGCGCAACGTGTCGTCAGCGGCGATTTCCGAAACGGTCTTGGACTGTATCGCCGCGACGTATTTGGCCTTGGCGGCTTCAGCCGCGGCCATTTCGTTCTTGACGTCGTTGCGGCTGGAGAAGCCCAGAACGCCCTTGGTGGCGGAACTCAGCATCGGCCAGGCGGGATAGGCAATCGTATACGCGAGCGCCCAGGCGACGGTGATGTAGAAGGTGATCACCCACCAGCGCGGCAGGGGATTGATTTCGTCGATATGCTCGCTGCTCATGATCAATCGTCCTGGAGAGGAATTTTGGCCGCGTCGTCGGCGTGCTCTTTGCCGCCCGGACGCAGCGCGAAGACAATGCACCCGACAAAGAACAAAGCCATGGCAAGCAGGCCCCAGCTGTCGGCGAACTCCCGCATCAAGTTGTATTCCATCGGTCTGCTCTCCTCAGCGGTAACCGGCTGCTTCGTCGTAGTTCTTGAAATCGACCAGCGTGCCGAGCATCTGCAGATAGGCAACCAGGGCATCCATCTCGGTGACTTGCTGCGGGTTGCCGTCGAAGTCGCCGACCTTGGCCTTGGGGTAGCGCTTTTCCAGGCCGGACGTGTCGGCGTTGGGATCGGCCTGCGCCATCAGGTCGGCGTTCGCGTTGGTGATCATGTCGTCGGAATAGGGCACCCCGACGCGCCTGTTCGCTGTCAGATGCGTCGAGAAATCCTTCACCTCGATCGGATTGTCCTTCAAGAACGCGTAGTTGGGCATGATCGATTCCGGCACCACGGAGCGCGGGTCGGTAAGATGCTGCACATGCCATGCGTTCGAGTAGCGATCGCCGACGCGCGCAAGGTCGGGGCCGGTTCGTTTGGATCCCCACTGGAACGGATGGTCGTACATCGACTCGGCCGCCAGGCTGTAATGCCCGTAGCGCTCCACCTCGTCGCGGAACGGCCTGATCATCTGGCTGTGGCAGAGGTAGCAACCCTCGCGCACATAGATGTTGCGTCCGGCGAGCTCGAGCGGAGTGTAGGGGCGCATGCCGTCAACCTTCTCGATCGTGTTGTCGAGATAGAAGAGCGGCGCGATCTCGACGATGCCGCCGACGGTCACGACCAGCAGGGATCCGATGAGAAGAAGCGTGGCGTTCTTCTCGATCAGCGCGTGTTTGTCTATCAGACCCATGTCTGGCTCCTATTCGGCAGGCGGGAGGGTGGGCGTGGAACCCGGCAAGGGCTGTTCTTCGCGCTGGTAACCGCGGATGGTCATGGTGACGTTCCAGGCCATGATCAGCATGCCGGCCGGGTACATGGCGCCGCCCGCGGCGCGCATGACGTAGTAGGGATGCATCGCGGCGACC
>JAFKFE010001246.1 GCA_017308345.1 Alphaproteobacteria bacterium
CGCGCTTGTCGTCGTCGATGTCCAGAACGACTACGACGGCGGCAATCTCGCCATCCAGCATCCGCCCTTCGCCGAGACCGCCGCCAATGTGGCGCGCGCCATAGATGCCGCCGCGGCGGCTGGCATTCAGATCGTCGTCGTCAGGCAGATGGCGCCCGAGACCTCGCCGATCTTCGCCAAGGGCAGCCACGGCGGCGAGCTGCATCCCGAGATCGCCAGGCGCGGCCGCGACCACTATGTCGAAAAGACGCTGCCATCGGCCTTCACCGGCACAGACCTGGAAGCCTGGCTGCGCGCCAACGCCATCGATACGATCGCGGTCGTCGGCTACATGACCCACAATTGCGATCTGTCGACCATCATCCACGCGGTGCATATGGGTTTTGCCGTCGAGTTCCTTTCGGATGCCAGCGGCTCGGTGCCTTACGCCAACAGCGCCGGCTATGCGTCGGCCGAAGACATCCACCGGGTGGTGAGCGTTGTCTTGCAGTCGCGCTTCGCCGCGGTGCTGAAGACCGCCGAGTGGGTCGACTGCCTGAAGACCGGGGCGCTGCCCGGGCGCGACACGATCTATGCGTCCAACCAGCGGGCGCTTGCCCGCAACGCCGCCTAGCTCGTGATGGCGTTTCGCTGAATCGCCATCACGATCCAACTCTTGTTGGAGCATGATCTTTCTCCGAAAACCGGTTCCCATTTTTCGGGATCATGCTCTGGCTCAGGCTGCCTTCGAACAGTAAGGGCGCCGCCGAGATGCGGCGCCCTTTGCCTTGGCGGCAAGATCGGGCAAGAACGTGACCCATTTCACGGAAGTCGGCCTGGTATTTTCGCAAAGTCACGGCGCATGTGAGCAAGCGCGGTTGGCTGGGGGCTGAAGTGAGAGCGCGCGTCGCACGAACCATGGTCGTCCTGGCCCTTGCCGTCGGGGCCGCGTTGCTGCCCTGGCCCGCTTTCGCGCAAGTTCCGCCGCACGCGCCGGGAACGATCTGCTTCACCCAATTCTTCTGGTGCTGGGCGCAGCCGCCCGGGCCGCCCGGCTATTCCTGCGGGTGCCCGTCGCAATACGGCTTCGTGCCGGGTTACCTGGGCTAGTCGTCGGAAGGGCTCGCGATGACGACATCCCACGATCCGCTTGTCTCCGGACTGCTTGCCGATGCGAAGCTGGTCGCCGGCTATGGCCGCTACGGCGTGTTCAAGGACAGCGCGCTCTTCGCCGCGATCGGCGACGCGGAAAAACTCAATGATGCGACCGCAAGCCAGCCCGAGCTGGTCAAACTTCAGACGGTCCTCAACGACTGTTCCAGCACCGTGCCGTTTTCCACCCTTGCCGCCCTGCGAAGAGGCTGGTCGCCAGGCGACATGTCGCGGCGGACCGCGCTTGCGACCTATTTTCTCATAGCCCTGTCGGTGACGATGATGGTCGTCATCGGCAAGCTGACCTATGTCTACAACAGGGGCGTTTCGATCAACGCCGAACTGCAGGAGATCGACGACAACGATTTCAGCGCCCGGTTCGGGCAGTCGATCAGGCAGGTCTGGGCAACGAAGAAGCAACTGGACTCGGCCATCGCCCGGCAGGCGTCGGCGACCGATCTGACGCTGATCAAGGATGCCTACTACAATTCCGTCGACAGCCTGCATTCGCTCGACCAGCGTTTTTCGTCGCTACTGGTGCGGGCGCAAGGGTTCATGACGCAGGAGGCGCCGTTCCCGGTCTGGGGCATGCAATGGGCCTATTGCAATCTTTCCGCCTCGCCGGCC
>JAFKFE010001247.1 GCA_017308345.1 Alphaproteobacteria bacterium
CCTTCATTGACGACCAAGGGGTGATGTATCATGGCTCAGAATACTTTGCGGCTTGTAGAGGATAAGGCAGTGGACAAATCAAAGGCTCTGGATGCGGCGCTGTCGCAAATCGAGCGCGCTTTCGGCAAGGGCTCGATCATGCGGCTCGGCGCCAACGAGCAGGCGGTCGAGATCGAAACCGTGCCGACCGGCTCGCTCGGACTCGACATCGCGCTCGGCGTGGGCGGCCTGCCGCGCGGCCGCATCGTCGAAATCTACGGGCCGGAAAGCTCGGGCAAGACGACGCTGGCGCTGCACACGGTCGCGGAGGCCCAGAAGAAGGGCGGCATCTGCGCCTTCGTCGATGCCGAGCACGCGCTGGATCCCGTCTATGCCCGCAAGCTCGGCGTCGACCTGGAAAACCTCCTGATCTCGCAGCCCGATACCGGCGAGCAGGCGCTGGAAATCTGCGACACGCTGGTGCGTTCGGGCGCCATCGACGTCCTGGTGGTCGATTCGGTCGCGGCGCTGACGCCACGCGCCGAAATCGAAGGCGAGATGGGCGATGCGCTGCCCGGTCTGCAAGCCCGCCTGATGAGCCAGGCGTTGCGCAAGCTGACCGCCTCGATCTCGCGCTCCAACACCATGGTCATCTTCATCAACCAGATCCGCATGAAGATCGGCGTCATGTTCGGCTCGCCCGAGACCACGACCGGCGGCAACGCGCTGAAATTCTACGCCTCGGTGCGCCTCGACATCCGCCGCATCGGCTCGGTCAAGGACCGCGACGAGGTCGTCGGCAACCAGACCCGCGTCAAGGTGGTCAAGAACAAGCTGGCCCCGCCCTTCAAGGTGGTCGAGTTCGACATCATGTATGGCGAGGGCGTGTCCAAGACCGGCGAGCTCGTCGATCTCGGCGTCAAGGCCGGCGTGGTCGAAAAGTCGGGCGCCTGGTTCTCCTATAATTCGCAGCGTCTCGGCCAGGGCCGCGAGAACGCCAAGCTGTTCCTGCGCGACAATCCCGACACGGCGCGCGAGATCGAGATGGCGCTCAGGCAGAATGCCGGGCTGATCGCCGAGAAATTCCTCGAGAATGGCGGCTCCGAAGGCGGGGACGACGGCTTTGAGGACGAAGCAGGGGCCGTGTAAGGCTCCAGGCGTCGTCGACGCCGGGAATTGGGTCATTAGCTGGCTATGCCGGAGTTCGGCCACAATCCTGGTTTATCGGCTTATGCTTATGTAATCGAGTTCTTGAGTACTGCGTACCTGAACCGCCGGCCTTCGCGCCGGCGGTTTTGCGTTCTGGGGCAGCATCGAGTAGCCGGCGGACCGTTTAATTGGCCCAACTCCGTGTTTCTGGACAGGCTCAAGAGCTATCGCTAAAAGGCCCATCTATCTTCTGAAATACCAAAGCCCATTTGCCGCCGGCCGGGCCGGTGGTTCTTGCGAAAAAGGCAGTATGCAATGAGTGGCGTGAACGACATCCGGTCGACATTCCTCGACTACTTCCGCAAGGAGGGCCACGAGATCGTCGCCTCCAGCCCGCTGGTGCCGCGCAACGATCCGACGCTGATGTTCACCAACGCCGGCATGGTGCAGTTCAAGAACGTCTTCACCGGGCTGGAGAAGCGGCCCTATTCGCGCGCCGCGACGGCGCAGAAAAGCGTGCGCGCCGGCGGCAAGCACAACGACCTCGACAATGTCGGCTACACCGCGCGCCATCTCACCTTCTTCGAGATGCTCGGCAATTTCTCGTTCGGCGACTATTTCAAGGAG
>JAFKFE010001248.1 GCA_017308345.1 Alphaproteobacteria bacterium
CAGCGGTCCGAGCGGAAATAGAGCCTCGTGCCGCAGGACGGGCAGAAACCGCGAAACGTGCCCGGGCTGCTTTCATAGTGCCTGATGTCGCCGGCCCAGCTCAGGTCATCGACCCTTAGCCCCAGGAAGGCGGTGAAGGGCGACGAGGTGGCGCGCTGGCAATCGGCGCAGCGACAGACCAGATTGCGGATGATGCCGCCGGAATATGTCCAGGCGACCGCTCCGCACATGCAATGTCCGCCGAGCGCCATCGCTTCCTCCTCCGATCGGCGCGTTCGTCAGCGCCAGCGCAGCCGATATTGACACATGGCCGGCCGGAAAGTGGCGAGCCAGCGGCTTACGCGCGCTTCTTTGCGACCTTGGCGGGTTTGTCCTTTGGCGGCAGTGTCTGGACAAAGGCCAAAGCGAGATCGAGCCAGAAGGCGAGCTCGGCCTCGCTCGCCGTGCCCTCCGGCCCGACGTGGAGGTAGCCTTCCATCGAGCGCCCGCCCATTTCCATCGGGCGCGCATGGGGACGAGCCGCCGCCGCCGCATGCGCCTCCTTGCCGACGCGCACGAGGAGCCCGCGCTTGGAGGTGCCGACCAGCATGTTGCCGTCGATCATGAAGCAGGTTCCGCCGAACATCTTCCGCTCGGTGAAGGCGCGCCGGCCGAGGGCGGCGCGCAGGCGTGCGACCATCGGGTCGGGCGCGAGGCCGGTTGAGGGCTTCGCCATGCTCACCACCTCCGTAGTTTGCCAAGTCTCAGGCAAGCACGGAAGCGGGTGGGCGTTCAAGGTGAGCGCGGTCTCCACAAGGGGAGGAGGAGAAGGCGCCTCACCCCGGCACGCTGCCTTTCAGTTCCGGGAACTTCTCATCAAACCTCGCGGCCCAGCGCACGAGCCGGCTGCGGCCCTTCTCCCATTGACCCGAAAAGCGCAGCGACAGATAGCCAAGGGTGGAGCGCAGCGCCATGTGGCCGGCGGTGATCTTCTTCGGCAGCTTCGGCGGATTGGCGTTGATGAGATCGAGCGCGGTGGTGATCTTGCTCCACTGGCGGTCGAGCCAGGGCTGGTAGACCATCGCTTCCGGGCGCGTGCGCCGCTCATAGACCATCGACAGCGCGCAGTCGCAAATGCCGTCCGCCAGCGCCTCGAGAACTTCCGCCTCGAGCCGCTTGTCGGGATTGCGCGGGAACAGCGCGTTCTTCGACAGCCGGTTGAGATGCTGGGTAATAGTACGGCTGTCATAGATCGAGCGGCCGTCCTCCAGCACCAGCACCGGGATCTTGCCGAGCGGATTGGCCGAGATCAATTCGACGGGCTTGTCCTCCGTCTTGACCGGCACGAGGTCGATGGCGATGCCGGCGTAGACGGCCGCCATGCGGACCTTCGAGCTGTAGGGGGACGTGGAAGCATAGAGCAGTTTCGGCATGATCGATTTCCCAGTTGTTTGCCGCACTGTTGACCGAATGGAACCCTCAGGGCAACGGCCCAGCAAAGCCAATCCGGATTAGCCACATCCCGCCGGTCCGGACGCGGCAACAAAAAAGCTCCCGGAAGTTTTGCTGGTAGCAAAATTTCCGAGAGCTTTAGGAGGAGCGTCCGCTCCGACTCCGCCCCGCCGTGACACCGAATTGGCGAGAGGGGTGCCTGGGTGGCACCCGCCCTCACCTGTCGGGGTTCGCGAGCGAAGCTACGCGATTACTTCTTGGCGGCCGGCTTCTTCGCCGGAGCAGCCTTCTTGACGGCTGCCGGAGCCTTGGCGGCGGCGG
>JAFKFE010001249.1 GCA_017308345.1 Alphaproteobacteria bacterium
TCACCGTAATCAGCGGAACGTCTTCTCTCGGCATCGGACCGCCACAACCGTTCGTATCTTGTATTTGCCTTATTGGTCCAAAGAGAATCTTCGTATCCAGCTCTGATTGTAATTGTGGCCGACGCTACAAAAAAGCCACGCTTGTGTCACGCCGCGCTCGCCGAAATCCGCGACCCGAGGCTGATCTATGTCGGCGCCAAATGGCGCGGCGCCAATGCCGCGCGCAATGCGGGCATAGAGCGGGCGCGGGCGCCCGTGGTGACCTTCCTCGATTCGGACGATGTCTATCTGCCGGACCGGCTGGAGCGGACGCTGGCTCACTTCGACGAGAACCCTTCGCTCGAAGTGATGATCAGCTCCTTCCTGTCGCTGAAGGGCGGCCGCGCCACCAAATGCATCAATCGCGGCGCCATCCTCGACAAGAGCACGCTGCAACGGGCCCTGGTCTCGCAGACGATCTTCATTGCCGGCTCGGCGATCACGGCCCGGCTCGGATCGTTGCTCGCGGTCGGCGGCTACGACAGCGACGTGACGCGCATGCAGGACCGCGAATTGCTGCTGCGCTTCGCCCAGCGTGGCGGCGCCTTGCTGTCCGAGGACATCGACTGGAAAAAGTACAATTCGGAGAATTCGATCTCCGGCCGCCGCGACGGCTATGTCGAGGCCTATGCCAACCTGATCGACAAGCACCCCTATATCGCCGATCGCTATCCCGACGTTCCGCCCTATATGATTGCGCGCCAGATCATCGCCGATATCCTCAAGGGCAGGTTGCCGCAGGCGTTCTCTGGCTATCATGCCAACCGGTCGTCCAAGTCGCTCGGCTATTCGCCGGCCGAACTGGTGCGGGGCTATGTCGTCGGACGCCGCTGGCGCCGCGATTGCTATGACGAGTTCCGCGCCAAATACGGCGCCCGGCCAGTTTAGAGTATGATCCCGAAAAGTGGGAACCGGTTTTCGGAAAAGATCATGCTCCAACAGAAAGCTAGGTCAGGATGGAGGTTCCATGAAACGTCATCCTGATCTGGAGCGCGAAAGAAGCCGGCTACCTGTCCAGTTCCGGAAAGTATGGATCGGAAAACCTCTGCCGCAGGCGCTCGCCCAGCAGGCAGTCGACAGCCGCCGCATCGACGCGGAACGTTGTGGCGTCGTGCATGCCGCTCACCTCCTGGATCAGCTTGTGGCGTATGGCGGTGGAGAATTCCGATGCCGCATGGATCGGCAGCACGAAGGATCCCGGACCGCCGGTCACGCAACCGGCATAGTAGCTGTCCAGATGGCCGACGCTCGGCGATGGGCTGATCAGAATCGGCAGGCCGTTTATGACGATGCCTTTGGCCAAAGCGGCGTCGCGGGTCGTGGCGACCGGCGGTCCGGTATTGTTGGGGCCGTCGCCCGATATGTCGATGACCCGGCGGAGTGCGGAAAAAGCACTTTTCTCAAGTAGCCCGGTAGCGAAGCCCAGCGCGCCCGAGATCGAGGTGCCGCGAAAGCTCCGGAAAGGCCGGGAGGCGATCTTGTCGGCGAAAGCGTTGGCGCTGTCCTCGCCGTCGATGACCTGCCAGGCGATGACGCCGTCGTCGCGCACGACCCCTGCCCATTCGAAATAGGCAAGCGCGATGCGGCCGTTCGTTCCCGAACGCACCGCGTTGATGAAATCGCGATGGCGCAGCGCCGGGTTATAACCGGCGCGCTGCAGCGCGAATTCCTCCTCATCCATCGACTGCGAGATGTCGACGGCAAGCACGAGC
>JAFKFE010001250.1 GCA_017308345.1 Alphaproteobacteria bacterium
ATCTTCTCGATGTCGACGAACACGCCGCCGGGGTTGGCGAGGCTTTCGATGAAGATCGCCTTGGTCCGGTCGTCGATCTGGCTCTCGAAGGTCGACAGGTCGTTGACGTCGGCCCAGCGCACCTGCCAGCCATAATTCTTGAAGGCATGGCCGAACTGGTTGATCGAACCGCCATAGAGCTTGTTGGCGGCAATGAAGTTGTCGCCCGGCTGCATCAGATTGTGGAAGACGATGACCTGCGCGGCGTGACCCGAGGCAACGGCAAGCGCCGCCGTGCCGCCTTCCAGCGCCGCGACACGCTCTTCCAGCACCGCCTGCGTCGGATTCATGATGCGGGTATAGATGTTGCCGAAGGCCTTCAGCCCGAACAGCGAGGCAGCATGGTCGGCATCGTCGAAGACGAAGGACGTGGTCTGATAGATCGGCGTGGCGCGCGCGCCGGTCGCCGGATCGGGCTTTGCGCCTGCATGAACGGCTAAAGTGTTGAAACCAGGCGTACGGGTCATCGAAACCTCCCTCTCCTAACCTTTCGAAAATCGCCGGGCATTCATGCCGAAGCGCGCTCGTGAATGCAAAGAACAAAATACCTTTCGGCGTGCGATCTGCGACGAACGCTTGGAAAAATCCATTTCTTCCCGGAATAATTTTGCGCGGACTACGGCGTGCCTACTTCTGCCGCACGCCGAAGCTCTGAAACCCCTGGCGCATCAAGGGTTTTTTCGACGACAGCACGCCGGAGTTGACGCCGGTCCAGCCGATCTCGCCGGACAGTTTGCCGTATTCGATCTTCGGACAGCGGTTCATCACCACCTTGATGCCGGCCGCCTCGGCGCGGACAGCGGCCTCGTCATCGCGCACGCCGAGCTGCATCCAGACGACCTTGGGCAACGGATCGAGCTTCAGCACCTGGTCGACAATGCCCGGCACAGCCGAGGAGGCGCGAAAGATGTCGACCATGTCGACCGGCTGCGGCAGGTCGGCGAGACTGGCATAGACCGTGCGGCCAAGGATCTCCTTGCCGGCGTGGCCGGGATTGATCGGGAACACGGAAAAGCCCTTGGCCAAAAGATATTTCAGCACGAAGTAGCTCGGCCGCACGTCGTTGGGCGACGCGCCGACCATGGCGATCGTCTTCACCGAATTCAGGATGCCGGCGATGTAGCTGTTGTCATAGGTATCATGATTCATGACTCGTCCTCATACAGCGCTTCGGCGAGAAAGGCAGCCGGATCGCTGCAGAAGTCGCGCATCATGCGAAAATGATCGGTGTCCTGAAAATCGACCGGGTCGAGGCCGAGCCGGCTGATGCGGAAGAGCCGCGCATTCGGGCAGGCCATCAACAAAGGCGAGTGCGTGGCCATGATCACCTGCGCGGTGCCGGATTGCTCCATGCGCCGCAGCAGTCTCAAAAGCTCGATCTGGCGCGTCGGCGACAGCGCGCTTTCGGACTCATCGAGGATGTAGATGCCCTGCCGGCGGCAGCGCTCCTCAAAGAAGCGGATAAAACCCTCGCCATGCGACCACGACAGGAAGTCAGGTGGCGGCGGCCCGAATGGATCTTCGAGCGCTGCCCGGTCAAGGTAGCGGGCGACGGAATAGAAGGATTCAGCCCGGAAGAACCAGCCGGCGGTGACCTTCGGCAGCCAGTGGCCGCGCAGCGCGGCGGCGAGTGACGCACCGCTTTTGTCGATGGCGACCGAATGATCGACAGGCCTATGACCCTTGCCGCCGCCAGCTTCGTCAT
>JAFKFE010001251.1 GCA_017308345.1 Alphaproteobacteria bacterium
GGCTCATGCGCCGCAGCATCAGGAAGACGCCGACAGGGCAGGCGCCGAGCGACAGCATCAGCGAGCCGAACAGCGCCCGCTGCATGAAGGCGAAGTCGGCGAAGGGCGCGATGAACAGGCCGTAGAGAAAGTCCATCACGCCGCCCTCGGTCCGGAACCGTGCTGGTGATCATGGTGGTGATCATGGGCAGGCGTGTGATCATGATGGTCGTGGTCATGCTCATGGTCATGCCCGTGGTCATGATCGTGATCATCCGGCTCGCACCACGGGGCGTTTTCTTCCCACGCTTCGTGGAAGCGCCGCGCCTTGAGCAGGTTTTCCGGCCGCAGCGTCTCCTTCGTGTCGCCCCAGGCGACGGGCTGCCGGGCGAGCAGCAGCGTTTCCGGGAAATTCTGCCGCACGAGATCGAGATCGTGCACCACGACCATGATCGTGCGCTCCTCGCCATGCCAGCGCTTGATGCGCTGGATGAGGTCGCCGACCGTCTTGGCGTCGACCGCGTTGAAGGGCTCGTCGAGCAGGATGAGGTCGGCATCCTGCAGCAGCACGCGGGCAAACAGCGTGCGCTGCAACTGGCCGCCGGACAGCGTATCGATCGGGCGCTTCTCGAAGCCGCCGAGCCCGACTGCCATCAGCGCCTTGCTGACGGACTCGCGGTCCTCGCTGGTATACCGGCCGAGCATGCCGCGCTTCGGCCACAGCCCGAGCGAGACCAGGTCGACGACGCGCGCCGGAAAGGTGCGGTCGAGCTCCGACTGCTGCGGCAGGTAAGCGGTGCGCACGCCGGGCATGCGGATCACCGCGCCTTCCATCGGCTTCAGCACGCCGACGATGCCCTTCATGAGCGTCGACTTGCCCGAACCGTTGGCGCCGACCACGGCCGTCAGCGAGCCTTTGCGGACGGTGCCGTTCAAATGATGGATGGCCGGGTGGCTGTTGTAGCCCAGCGTCAGGTCGCGGAAGGTCAGGCAGGCATTGGTCATCAGGCGTCGGTCCGCGAAATCGGATGTTTCGTCGATATGTGATGTTATTACATTAGTCAACATACTGCCCGGGCGGAATTGTGTCACGACGGGTCAACTCGCTGTGTATGCGGGGTGAGGGGCTGACCGGACGATTGGCTCAATTGGTTTCGCCTTCGCCGGCCTTGCCCGGAGCCGGCATGGACTCTAAAGAGGCGCCACCCACAACAGGAAGGAACGCCCAATGAGCATTCGTCGCATCGATGTCGGCCCGCGCATGAGCCAGATCGTCATCCACGGCAACACCGTCTATCTGGCCGGCCAGGTTGGCCAGCCCGGTGGCAACGTCGCCTCGCAGACGCGCGACATCCTGAAGACCATCGACGAATTGCTGGCCAAGGCCGGCACCGACAAGACCAAGATCGTGCAGGCGATCATCTGGCTGGACGACATGAAGACCTTCGCCGAAATGAATTCGGAATGGGACAAGTGGGTGCCGCAGGGCCACACCCCGGCTCGCGCCACCGGCGAGGCCAAGCTCGCCACCCCGGAATATCTGGTCGAGATCATTGTGACGGCGGCGCTGTAAGGCGCCGCGCCGAAACTGCCAATCTCCCCCTTGCGGGGGAGATGCCCGGCAGGGCAGAGAGGGGGCGCTGTCCAGCCAGCCTCTCAGTTGCAGCATAAATCCAAGGCAGACCAATCCGCGGTTGCGCTCTACGGCGCCCCCTCTGGCCTGCCGGCCATCTCCCCCACGAGGGGGGAGATCACTCATCCC
>JAFKFE010001252.1 GCA_017308345.1 Alphaproteobacteria bacterium
GTTTCAACGCAATTCCGGACGGAAACCGTTTTACACTTTTCTTGGAATTGCTCGAAAAAAAGACCGCATCGTTTTCACGACACGGTCGAAGTCTAGGGAGGAAACGCCCAAGGAGGGCATGGACAGGAAAACCTGTCCGATGACAAAATTATTGTGCGCCGCACAAATGTCATTCGACAGCAGGGTTTTTTAATTCAATATGATGTGGAAATTCCGCATCGACGCCTGAACTGTGATATTCGGGCAACAGAAAACAGGCACAAATCGCCGTGTGCCTATAAAAGCGGCAACAAACTGCGTTGGCGATCCGCCATCGCAATGGGGAGACTGGATTGGATATCAGCATCGATTTCATGCGGCGCATCGCGCATGCCGCCGCCGCGGAAACCTTGCCGCGTTTCCGCAGTCAGGGAGCGGTCGCCAACAAGGAGGCTGGGAGCTTCGACCCGGTGACGGAGGCCGACCGCGAGGCCGAGCGCGCGATCCGGGCGCTGATCTCCGCCGAATATCCCGATCACGGCATTCTTGGCGAAGAGCATGGCAGCGAGAACATCACCAGCCGGAATGTCTGGGTGATCGACCCGATCGACGGTACCCGCGCCTTCATTTCCGGCCTTCCGGTCTGGGGAACGCTGGTCGGGCTGACCGCCGATGGCGACGCGGTCGCCGGCATGATGTCGCAACCTTTCACCGGAGAGCTGTTCTATGCCAACGCGTCCGGTTCGCACTACGAAGGACCGGGCGGCCCGCGCAGGCTCGCCACCCGCAAGACGACCGATCTCGCGCAGGCGACGCTGTTCACGACCACGCCCGCCCTGTTCAAGGGCGAGGCGCGCAAGCGCTACGACCAGTTCGAGACGAAGGTCCAGCTCGCCCGCTACGGCACCGACTGCTACGCCTTCGCCATGGTGGCCGCGGGCTGTGTCGACATCGTTGCCGATCCGGGCCTGAAGCCCTACGACATCGTCGCGCTGATCCCGATCATCGAGAAGGCCGGCGGCGTCGTCACCACATTCGAAGGTGGGCCGGCGGAGAAGGGCGGCGACATATTGGCGGCGGCGACGCCGGAACTGCATGCCGCGGCAATGGCGGCGCTACGTGGTTGATCCATCCCGCCGCGACGGCCGCCCGGAACGGATCGCGACCGCGATCAGGGAGCGTCGCCGGTGCCCGGAATGAAAGCATCGAAGGCGGCGAGCAGCTGCTCGCGGTAGATGTCCTTCTCCTGCAGGAGTTCGTGCTCAGCGCCGTCGATCATCAACAGCGACCCGACGCGCAGTTTCCTGGCATAGGCTTCCACCGCCTTGGTCGAGACCACGCGGTCGGCGCCGGCGGCCACGATCAGCATCGGCACCTGGACCCTCGCCATGAAATCGGGATCGCTGACGGCTTCCGCGGCGGCGGCGGCGGCCTTCAGCCAGCGGATGGTCGGGCCGCCGAGCGCGAGCTGAGGCCAGGCCTCGTAGATCCCGACATTGCGCCGGTAGCGTTCGGGATCGGAAGTCACCTTGTTCTGCTCGAAAGGCAGCGGCAGTTTCGGCCGTGGACCGAGCGCGGCATAAAGCCGGCCGAGACCCAGCGCGCAGAAGACCGCGCAGACGCGCCGCACGGTGCTTATCGAAGCCGACAGGTCGGGCACGGCCAGGAAAGGCGCCAGCAGCACCATTCGCCTCACGCGATTGATCATCGACGGCGAGGCAAGCAGCGCAATCACGGCCCCGGTCGAATGGGCTAGGAT
>JAFKFE010001253.1 GCA_017308345.1 Alphaproteobacteria bacterium
CTGATCGTCGCGCTGCCGGCAGTCTCCAATCTTTTCCGCGTCAGACCCGACAATCCGCTGGCGATCCTTGGCAAACGCTCGTTGCCGGTGTTCATCGCCGGCACGCTGCTTGCCATGACGGCGCAGGTGCTGAAGCTGATCAATCCGGGCGGCCTAGCCTACGATACGCTGTTGATCGCGGCCGGCATCGCCATGCAGTTCGCGCTCGCGCTCTATCTCGAATGGTTGGCCGGCCTAAGACCGTCCTCCGCCAAGCCTGTGCGCGACGAGCCCGCGCAAAGGCCGTTCGGCGCCGCGCCGATGGCGGCGAGTGTGGGAGGATACTGAAGCAATTCCAGGAAAAGTGTGCAGCGGTTTTCCGTCCGGAACTGCGCAACGCTACAAGAGCGTTCAGCCTTTGCGGGCAGGGCCCGTCGAGGCCCGGACGATCAGTTCGACGCCCATCGTCTCGCGCCGCACCGCGCCGTCATGGTCGAGGATCATGCGCGCGGCGCGGCGGCCGATCTCGGTGATCGGCTGGGCGATCGTGGTCAGCGGCGGTATGCAGAGCGCGCCGTCCGGCACGCCGTCGAACCCGACGATGGAGACATCGCCGGGAACGTCGAGGCCTCGCGCTTTCAGCCAGTCGATGGCGATCAGCGCCATGCGGTCCGACATCGCCAGGATGGCGGTCGGCGGCTCGCCCTTGGCGAAGATGGCCTCCAGGCCGGCCCTGGTGCTTCTTTCCTCGTTCTCGGTCTCGTAGACCGGGATTTTCGTCGTATCGACGCCGAAGCGGGAAAGCTCCTCGAAATAGCCGGCGAGGCGATCGCGCGTACCGGTGTAGACCGCGCTGCGGACCACTTCCGGCGTCGCGAAGCCGGTGCGATTGTCGGCAAATCCGAGCGACAGGATGGCGAAGCGGCGATGGCCGAGCTCGGCGAGATGGCGGGCGGCAAGTCGGGCGCCAGCGACATTGTCGACGCCGATGGCGGACACGGTCTCGTCCTGGAAGCCCAGTTCCAGCGCCACGAAGGGCAATTTGCGCTCGCGCGTCAGGTCGACGAGGCGCGAGCCGCCTTCGATGCAGAACAGCACGAAACCGTCGACGAGCGCGCTCTGGATGTTCCAGGCCAGCTTTTCCTGGTTGGCGGCCGAGACCAGCGCGATGCCCGCCCCGGTGGCGTCGCAGGCTTCCGAGATGCCGGCCATCATTGCGCGCGCGAACGGATCGTCGAAGAAGTAGGAGAGGGGCTCGGTGGTGGCGACGCCGATGGCGTTGACCTTGCCCGCGCGCAGCAGCCGGCCCTTCGGGTCGGGGCCGGCATAGCCCATCTGCTCCGCCACCGCCTTGACCCGTTCGCGCACTTCGGCGCGCACGATCTCGGGACGGCTGAAGACATTCGAGGCCGTGCCATGCGAGACGCCGGCGGCCTTGGCGATGTCGGCCAGCCTGATCGGTCTTGCCTGGCCTTCGAGGAGTGAAGCCATGTCGTTCCTCCGAATCCGGTCATGCCACGAACATGACCGCTGAATTGTCGCCGGTCATCTAACATTTTTGTTGGATCGATTCAAATGTCCGCTTGACTCGGGCTGACCAAAGCCTATGGTTTGAATCGATCCAAGCTCTTCGCCTGATGGTGAAGCGAAGTTTCAGCAGGAGGGTGCCATGCATCCGGTGAGCTATTTGTTCGAGGACGTCTACCGCAACGACTGGGGCGTCAGCCTGGAGAAGGCGAGACGCAGACGATCCACGCCA
>JAFKFE010001254.1 GCA_017308345.1 Alphaproteobacteria bacterium
TGGGGCTGGCTTTGCGGCTGCGCCGCTCCGCCGCCGAAAATGTCCTGCAGCACTTTGCCGAGCGGATTTTCGCCATAGGGATTGGGCGCCGATTGCGGCGCGGGCCGCGTTTGCGGCGCAGGCGCGAGGCCGCCCTGTCGCATCATCTCCCCGATGATCTCGCCGAGCGGATTGCCGCTGCCGCCGAAGCCGCCGGCCGCCTGCATTTGCCCCCCGCCCAATTGATTGTTGGTCTGATTGAACAGCCCGCCCATCATCATCGAAGCCATGGCCGGCAGCATCTGCTGCAGCACCTGCTGGCTCAGCCCCGTCGCCTGCGCGGCTTGGGCAGCCACGGCGCGGGAGAGGTCTTTCGAACCGAACAGATGGCCGAGAATGCCATTGCCCTCATCGATGCCTTGCGGGGAAAAGGCTCTGGTGGCGTCCTCGAAATACTTGGCGTGCTGGCCGCTCGCCATCGCCGTCATGAAGGCGCCCATCCCGTAGGGATCGGCGGTGTTGCGCCGCAGCCCTTGCGAGAAAGCCGGCAGCAGCGCCTGGACCGCGGCCTGCGTCTGCTGCATCGAGAGCCCGTATTGCTGGGCCAGCGCCTGCATGGCGGCGCCGTTCTGGGCCTGGGAGAAAATGTCGAACAGGGAAGGCATAGGGTCTCCTCCGGAACATGCTTCCCGGAGAAAATAGTTCGTTTCTATCCCTGATTGAAGCGGCTTTTGCAGGGCCGTCCTTCAGCGGATACCGGACGGTTAATAGGCATATTCCATGAACACCGGTTCGATCGAGCCGCCCCAGCGCGTGTGGTAGGCCGACAGCATTTCCTCGGCGCTGGTGGTGCCGCGCGTCACGACCTCGTCGAGCGTGTTGAGGAACGACGTCTCGTCATAGCCGTCGCGGTTCTTCTTGCCGCGGTTCTTCAGGCCCATGCGCGAGATGGCGAGCACGTCGCGGCCGACGTCGCGCAAGGTGGTGTTGCGGAACGGCGCCGCAATGCCCCGCTCCGGCACGGCGTTGCGCATGGCCAGCGCCTCCTCGTAGGTCCAACTCGCGGTCAGCGCCTCGGCGGCGTCAAGCGCCTGCTCGTCATAAAGCAGGCCGACCCAGAAGGCGGGCAGGGCGCAGATGCGGCGCCACGGCCCGCCATCGGCACCGCGCATTTCAAGGAAGCGCTTCAGCCGCACGTCGGGGAACAAAGTGGAGAGATGGTTCGCCCAGTCGCCCATCTTCGGCAGGCCGTCCGGGACTTCGTTGCGGGCGGCGCCGGCCATGAACTGGCGGAAAGTGTAGCGCGTCATATCGTGATAGTGGCCGTCGCGGATGACGAAATACATCGGCACGTCGAGCGCCCATTCGACATAGTCGGCGAAGCCGAAATCGGGTGAGAAGCAGAATTCGAGCATCCCGGAGCGCTGGTTGTCGGTATCGCGCCAGATGTCGCCGCGCCAGCTCTGCAGCCCGTTCGGCCGGCTCTCGGTGAAGGGCGAGTTGGCGAACAGCGCCGTCGACAGCGGCTGCAGCTTCAGCGACACCTGCATCTTGCGGCGCATGTCGGACTCGCTCTCGAAGTCGAGATTTACCTGGATCGTGCAGGTGCGGTACATCATGTCGAGGCCCTTGGCGCCGACCTTCGGCATATAGCGGGTCATAATCTCGTAGCGCGACTTCGGCATTTTCGGCGTGTCCGCCAGCGACCATTTCGGGCTGCCGCCGAGGCCGAGGAAGCGGATGCCGAGCGGCTCGAGGCCGAGGAAGCGGATGCCCATCGGCTCGGCGATCTCGCGCACCTGCGCCAGATGCGCGTTGCCCTCGCGGCAGGTCTGGTGGATCGATTCCAGCGGCGCGCCGGAAAGCTCGAACTGGCCGCCCGGCTCCAGCGAGATCGCGCCCTGGCCGGTCGGCTCGACAAGGCCGATGATGCGGCCGGCATCCACGATCGGATCCCAGCCGAGCTTTTCCTGCATGCCTTCGAGAATGGCGCGGATGCCGCGCTCGCCGCCATAGGGCACCGGCGCGTTGCCATCGACATAGAACGGGAACTTCTCGTGCTCGGTGCCGATGCGCCATTTTTCGCGCGGCTTGTTGCCGGCGGCCAGATAGCCGACGAGTTCGTCGATGCCTTCGATGGGCTGGGTATCGGTTGTATCGCGCGCCATCTAGCCCCTCCGTGCGCATGATCTCCGAAAACCGGCACCGATTTCCGCTGGACGTCCTGCGCAAGACTTTAAGTGTTACAGCGCCCTTTGCTCCACGAAAAGGAGGCGCGGCGCT
>JAFKFE010001255.1 GCA_017308345.1 Alphaproteobacteria bacterium
CCGCGCTTGGCCTTGGGCCCGGCGGACTGACGCAGCAGGAGGCGGACCGGCTGGAAGAGGTCGCCGCGCTGATCTCGGCCACGGAACGCCGCGCCATGGCCGCCGAGCGCGATACGGTCGACCGGCTGATCGCCGCCTATCTCGCCGAGCGCGTCAACGACACGTTCGACGCGCGCATCTCCGGCGTCACCAAGGCGGGGCTCTTTGTCCAATTGCCGCAGTATGGCGCGGACGGCTTTATTCCGGTGTCAAGTTTGGGCGGCGACTACTATATCTACGATGAAACCGCCCGATCGCTGTTCGGAGACCGCACCGGCAAGGGCTACCAGCTTGCCGATCGCGTCGAGGTCCGGCTGGTCGAGGTGGCGCCAATGGCCGGCGCGATGCGTTTCGAGATGCTGACCGATCCGAAGCCTCTGCCCGGATCGAGGCGGTCGTTCCACAAGGCCAAGGGCCGCGCCCGCGCGTCGCAATCGCGTGCCGGTCCGCGCGGCAGGAGACGTTGATGCAAGGCGATTTGCGGATGGAAAAACAGGTTTTCGGCGGCGAGCATCACTCGGGCCGGGTCGCGCGCCCACTGTGGACGTCAATCAAACGGGGCATCCTCGGCCGCTGCCCGCGTTGCGGCGAAGGCAAGCTGTTCCATGCCTACACCAAGACCGTCGACACGTGCAGCGTCTGTGGCGAGGAGATTCATCACCACCGCGCCGACGATCTTCCCGCTTATCTCGTGATCGTCATCGTCGGCCATATCGTGGTCGGCTCCTTCATGGCGGTGCAGGCAGCCACCACGCTGTCGACCTGGCAGCACGCGCTGATCTGGGTGCCGTTGACCCTGTTTCTCGCGCTGGCGCTGCTGCAGCCCGTCAAGGGCGCCGTCATAGGCCTGCAATGGGCGCTTTATATGCACGGCTTCGGCGGCGAGGAGGATGAATTCGAGGACCACTCGTAAGCCGGGGTCCATTGCCGTTCGTCCCTGGTGCAAAGGGCGCGACGCGCAAGCCACTTTCGCATCCGGGAAGTTTCCGCTAGGTCGAGCGCATGAAGGGAATGACCAAGGCGGATGTCGACAAGCTCGATAAGGGCTTGGCCGTGCGAAGCGGCCAGGCATTGCGTCCGCGCGATGCCGCGACCCTCATCCTGCTCGATCGAAAGGAAAAGGATGTCCTGGTGCTGATGGGCCGGCGCCACGCCGGCCACGCCTTCATGCCTGGAAAATTCGTCTTCCCCGGCGGTCGCACCGACCCGGCGGACAGCCGCATTGCCGTTTCCGCTCCCCTGCGCGGCGAGGAAGAAAGCAAGCTGCTCGCGGGTCCCGGCCGCGCGAGCGCGGCGCGGGCGCGCGCGATCGCCCTGTCGGCGATTCGTGAGACCTACGAGGAAGCCGGCCTGCTGATCGGCCGCAAGGGCGCCTTCTCGACCGCGAAGCGCGACTGGCAGGGTTTCGTCGAACATGGCGTGATTCCCTCGCTGGATGTGCTCCGCTTCATCGCCCGCGCCATCACCCCGCCCGGCCGCGTGCGCCGGTTCGACACCCGATTTTTTACCGCCGATATCTCGGCCATCGCCCACCGGGTCGAGGGCGTGGTTCACGCCGATGCGGAATTGGTGGAACTGGTGTGGGTCGAACTGGGCTCCTCCTCACTGGACGGACTGCACGCGATGACCAAGAACGTGCTGCGCGAGCTGTCCCATCGCCTGGGACAGGGGCCGCTGTCCCATGCTGCCGAGGT
>JAFKFE010001256.1 GCA_017308345.1 Alphaproteobacteria bacterium
CGGCCGCTCGCCAGACCGTTTGTTGCGTGTTATCTGGCCTCTGCGATTTTGTTTGACCTCACCGCCAAGGGAAGAAAGACTGCGGCGTCCCGTTCCGACGCTGGCTGCCCGATTTGAGGCGCCTCCGTAGAGGAAATACCTGATGACGCTGCACGACGTCGCGCTCGACGATAAGTTCGACCTTGGCAAGGAGCGCGTCTTCCTGTCCGGCGCGCAGGCCGTCGTGCGCATGCTTTTGATGCAGCGCGAACGCGACCGCCGCGCCGGTCTCAACACGGCGGGCTTCGTTTCCGGCTATCGCGGCTCGCCGCTGGGCGGCCTCGACATGCAACTGTGGCGCGCGAAAAAGCAGCTCGCGCAATCCGACATCGTCTTCCAGCCCGGCCTCAACGAGGAGCTTGCGGCAACCGCCTGCTGGGGTTCGCAGCAGACCGAGCTGCTGGGCGAAGGCACCCATGACGGGGTTTTTTCGGTCTGGTACGGCAAGGGCCCGGGGGTCGACCGGTCCGGCGACGTCTTCCGCCACGCCAATCTTGCCGGTTCGTCGAAACATGGCGGCGTGCTTGCCCTCATGGGCGACGACCATATGGCCGAATCCTCGACCAACGCGCATGCCACCGAATTCCTGTTCGTCGACACCATGGTGCCGATCCTCAATCCGGCCGGTGTCCAGGAGATCATCGACTACGGTCTCTACGGCTTTGCCATGTCGCGCTTCGCCGGTACCTGGGCGGCGATCAAATGCGTCAAGGACAACATCGAATCGACGGCCTCGGTCGATGCTTCGATCGACCGGCTGAACATCGTCATTCCGGATTTCGACATGCCGCCGGGCGGCTTGAACATCCGCCACGAGATCGACATGCTCGGGCAGGAGGAGCGGCTGCATGAGCATAAGCGCGCCGCCGCTTCCGCCTTCATCCAGGCCAACGGGCTGAACCGGATCGTCTATTCCGGCGGCCGCAAGCCGAAGCTTGGCGTCATCACCATCGGCAAGAGCTATCTCGACGTCCGCCAGGCGCTCGAGGATATCGGCATCGATGAACAGGCGGCGAACCGCATCGGCATCCGCCTGTTCAAGGTCGGCTGCCCCTGGCCGCTCGACTATCAGCATATCGCCGAATTCGCCCGCGGCCTCGACACCATCGTCGTCGTGGAGGAAAAGCGCTCGCTGATCGAGGTGCAGTTGCGCGAGAACCTCTACGGCTCCGCCGTCCAGCCGGCCATCGTCGGCAAGAAGGACGAGCGCGGCGATTGGCTGTTTCCGGCCAAAGGCGCGCTCGATCCGAACGAGATCGCGATCGCGCTCGGCGAGCGGATTCTGCGCACCATCGGCCCTTCGGAGGAGATCGCGGCGCGGGTGGCGAAGCTGCGCCAGTTCCAGGCGATGCTCGCCGACACCGTCGATATCGGCTCACGCACGCCTTTCTTCTGCTCGGGCTGCCCGCATAATTCCTCGACCAAGGTGCCGGAGGGCTCGCTCGCGGCGGCTGGCATTGGCTGCCATTTCATGGCGCTGTGGATGGACAGGAACACGGTCGGCTTCACGGCGATGGGCGGCGAGGGCGCGCAATGGGTCGGCCAGGCGCCGTTCTCCAAGCGCGCTCATATATTCCAGAACCTGGGGGACGGCACCTACAACCACTCCGGCGCGCTGGCGATCCGCTTCGCGCTGTCCTCCGGCGCCAACATCACCTACAAGATCCTCTACAACGACGCCGTGGCGATG
>JAFKFE010001257.1 GCA_017308345.1 Alphaproteobacteria bacterium
ATAGGGCTCGTTGTAGCTGGTCGATGCCGTGGACACGAGGCCGATGCGCTCGGTCCGCGCGGCCAGCGCCGAAAGCAGGCTGATCGGCTCGAAGCCAATCGAACGCGAGGTCTGGCTGGCGATGTTGACATCGGCCTCGCGCAGGCCGGCGGCGTCCTCGCAGAAAACCATATCGAACTTCGCCGCTTCTGCCGTGCGGGCGAGTTTTATGTAATGGTCGATGTCGATGCCGGCCCTCGCATAGGCGTCCGGATGGCGCCAGGCGGCTATGTGATGGCCGGTCGCCCATAGGAACAGGCCGAGCTTCATCTGGCGCGCGCTCATTTTACGCCTCCCGCGCCAAGCCCGAGATGGTCGCGCAGCGTCGTTCCGGCATGAGCGGAGCGAGTGTCGTGACGAAGATCTGGAAGGATGCGACCGGTGAAGTCGTGGAATGCGGAAAGATTGGCCGGCAAAGCGAGGTTGAGGCCGTCCCAGCCTTTTCCGGCGAACCAACGATGCGAATGGTCGGCTCCGGGTTCAGGTCCAACCTTGAAATTGGCCAATATCTTCAACGCATTCGGCTGGCGGCCGGCAGCGACTGCCCGGCCTCTTAGATCACCGCAAGCGGCTTCCGCGTTCGTTGGCGAGAGGTCGTCAAGCAGGATCACATCGGCGAAGCGCGATGCAAAGTCGAACTCCGCTTCCACCAGGCCGGACATGACCAGCACGGGCGCGTCCTGCGGCGAGCGGGCGACGTTGAGTGGCCCGCGCACCGAGAAGAATTCGCCCTTATGGTCGAGGAAATGCATTTTGCCGGGATCGTGGAACCGCCCGCCCGCCTTGTCGAACAAAAGCGCGTCCGCGTCCCAGCCCTGCCATAGCCCCTGGACGATGCCGATATATTCCTCCGCGCGCCGGCGAAAATCCTCGTCGGAGAAACCTTCCGGGCGGCTGAAGTTCGCCGCCTCGCGCTGGTTCTGCGCCATTGTCGCGTTCCAGCCGATGCGGCCATGGCTGATGATGTCGAGCGAGGCAAAGCGGCGCGCCAGATTGTAGGGCTGATGCGCGAGCGTCGAGGCACTGGCGACGAGGCCGATCCTGTCGGTTGCTATCGCCAGCGCGGCCAGCAGCGTGGTCGCTTCGAACGGGCTGGTCGACGGCTCGCCACTCGCCAATGAGTCGGAAATGACGACCATGTCGACGCCCGCCGCCTCCAGGTTTCGCACGAAGGCGCTGATCTGGCCGAAGTCCAGGATGTCTTGTCCCTCGGCGGCAATGTTCAGCGAAACGGCAAGATGCATTGTGCGGTCCTTCGGCCGCTTTGAAAATCGGCAGCCGCTTGGTTACCAACCTAGGCTCGCCTTCGTGCAAGGCAACGGGATCGAGTGGGCCACCAGCCTGTCACTTGCCGGCCAGCCGTCGTACACCTACCGCCTTGGCGGTTAGCCGAGGCCTTCGAACCTCGTCATTCTATGGCGGAGCAAGGAGCGGAGCGACGCGCGCAGACCATAGAATCATGCCGTGACCTCAAGGCGTTGCCACGGCGCATGATTCTGCTCCGCTGCACCCTACGATTAAAGTCACGGCATGGATCCTCGGGTCTGCGCGCCGCTTCGCGTCGCTCCGCCCGTGGATGACGACGTCACGGAAGCGTCGGCCAATCGCGACGCAGCGCTATCAGTCCTTACTTCCCGGCCAGAATATCCTTGATCAGCCGCTGGCAGCGCTCGGCCATGAAGTCGAGCAG
>JAFKFE010001208.1:0-13555 GCA_017308345.1 Alphaproteobacteria bacterium
CCGAAGGGCCGCAACGTCGTCATCGACAAGTCGTTCGGCGCCCCGCGCATCACCAAGGACGGCGTCACCGTCGCCAAGGAGATCGAGCTTGAAGACAAGTTCGAGAACATGGGCGCGCAGATGGTCCGCGAAGTCGCTTCGAAGACCAACGACATCGCCGGCGACGGCACGACCACCGCGACCGTTCTGGCCCAGGCGATCGTGCAGGAAGGCAACAAGGCCGTTGCCGCCGGCATGAACCCGATGGACCTCAAGCGCGGCATCGACCTCGCCGTCGGTGAAGTCGTCACCGCTCTCGGCAAGGCCGCCAAGAAGATCAAGACCTCCGAGGAAGTCGCCCAGGTCGGCACGATCTCGGCCAATGGCGACGAGTCGGTCGGCAAGATGATCGCGGAAGCGATGCAGAAGGTCGGCAACGAAGGCGTCATCACCGTCGAGGAAGCCAAGACCGCCGAGACCGAGTTGGAAGTCGTCGAAGGCATGCAGTTCGACCGCGGCTACCTCTCGCCCTACTTCGTCACCAACGCCGACAAGATGGTCGCCGATCTGGAAGACGCCTACATCCTGCTGCACGAGAAGAAGCTCTCCAACCTGCAGGCCATGCTGCCGGTCCTGGAAGCCGTCGTTCAGACCTCGAAGCCGCTGCTCATCATCTCGGAAGACGTCGAGGGCGAGGCCCTGGCCACGCTGGTCGTCAACAAGCTGCGCGGTGGCCTGAAGATCGCCGCCGTCAAGGCTCCGGGCTTCGGTGACCGCCGCAAGGCCATGCTGGAAGACATCGCCATCCTCACCGGTGGCCAGGTCATCTCGGAAGACCTCGGCATCAAGCTCGAGAATGTCGGCCTCAACATGCTCGGCCGCGCCAAGAAGGTGTCGATCTCCAAGGAGAACACCACCATCGTCGACGGCGCCGGCAAGAAGGCCGAGATCCAGGGCCGCGTCGCCCAGATCAAGCAGCAGATCGAGGAGACCACCTCGGACTACGACAAGGAGAAGCTGCAGGAACGTCTGGCGAAGCTCGCCGGCGGCGTTGCCGTGATCCGCGTCGGCGGTGCGACCGAAGTGGAAGTGAAGGAAAAGAAGGACCGCGTTGACGACGCCCTGAACGCGACCCGCGCGGCCGTGGAAGAAGGCATCGTCGCCGGCGGTGGCGTGGCCCTGCTGCGCGCTTCGGCCAACGTCAAGGCCACCGGCGCCAACTCCGACCAGGCGGCCGGCATCAACATCGTGCGCCGCGCGCTGCAGGCTCCGGCCCGCCAGATCGCGTCGAACGCCGGTGCGGAAGCCTCGATCGTTGCCGGCAAGATCCTCGAGAACAAGGGCGCGACCTTCGGCTTCAACGCCCAGACCGGCGACTATGGCGACATGATCGCCATGGGCATCGTCGACCCGGTCAAGGTCGTGCGCACGGCTCTCCAGGACGCGGCCTCGGTCGCCGGCCTGCTGGTCACCACCGAAGCCATGATCGCCGAGGCTCCGAAGAAGGAAGCCGCCGGCGGTATGCCGGGCGGCATGCCTGGCGGCGGCATGGGTGGCATGGGCGGCATGGATTTCTAAGAAGTCCGGTCCACTGCGAATATGGAAAGGGCGGCAGAGATGCCGCCCTTTTCGTTGCGCCAAACCGGAGCCCCGATCTGTAAGCGCTGCCGTCACATGGCGGTGATGGGCTATGTAAAGGGGCAGTGGCCGGCGCCGAGGCCGGTTCCATCCCGGCAGAATCGGGCCCGGCAGAATCGGGATGGAGTTCTATGTTTTCATTTGAGCACGATCTTTCCCTACCGATCCGCCAGCGCCAATCTGGCCCCCAGCATGACGAAGGCGCCGGCGAAGGTCCGGCGCATCCAGGTCAGCACCTTCGGCCGCGACACGATATGGCTGCGAACCGAGGCCGCGAACACGCCGTAGACCGCGAAGACGACGAAGGTCATCAGCATGAAGACGCCGGAAAGCTCCAGCATCTTGGGCAGCGCGTGCGGCTCACCGGTGCTGACGAATTGCGGCAGGAAGGCGAAGAAGAAGATCGACAGTTTCGGGTTGAGGATGTTGACCAGGATGCCCGAGGTGATCGTCCTGGCGGTCGAGCGCGGCGCGGCATCCTCGTCGATGCTGAGGCCGCCTTTTTCCTTCAATGTGTTCCAGGCCATGTAGAGGAGATAGGCGACGCCCAGATATTTCAGCGTCTCGAAGGCGACAGCGCTTGTGTGCAGCACCGCGGCAAGGCCGGTAATGGCGGCAGCCATGTGCGGGATGATGCCCAGCGTGCAGGCGAAGGCGGCAATGATTGCGGCGCGCGCGCCGCGCGAGAGGCCGGCGCTCAGCGTGTAAAGGACGCCGGTGCCGGGCGAGGCCACGATGATCAGCGACGTCAACAGGAATTCTATGCTCATGCGTTTCCTCCGCGGCCCTGCCCCTGCGGAAGGTACCGGGAGGCGCAGGTGTCGGCAAGCTGGGGAGATTGGCAGTTGCAGCCCATGCGCGGCCCTTGCCATCAGGCAGTCGTCGCCGCCGGGCATGCAGGCGCGGCAGACATCGGGGCGCAGTTCGTAGATGCCGCAGGCCGTATGTTTGCCTACCTCACCGGTGAGCGCGGCGCATCGGGCGCCCTCGCAGCGCATTCCGGACTGGTCGGCGGCCACCAGATCGGCCGGAATGCGATCGAGCTGCTCATCGTCCTCGGTCGAGAAGCGTGGACAGTCGGCCGCGTAGGAGCAGCAGGCGCCGCAGCCCTGGCAGTCGAAGGCGGCGCCTTGTGGGAGCGAAAAGGAAATGGTGGCGTCGACCGGCAAGGCGATCCTCCTGCTTGGCCCGTCTTGGCGCACGATTGCGGCGTTCGTCCATCCTTCGACGGAATCTTCTTCGGCGGCGCGATCTTGGGCTTCTGCCGGGAACTCTTTCAACGGGCCTCACATGATCACGCTCAACATCGGCAGGACTTCATAGCGGAAGCCGCGGCCCGAGCTCGACACGGGATCGCCCTCGGTCACGGCTCTCGCCTCCGCCTCGCTGCCGGCACGCAGGATCAGCAGCCCCCAGGGGCCGGCCGGATCCGCGACCGGGCCAGCCATGATCATGCTGCCGTCGCGAAGCCTGCCGCGCAGATAGTCGGCGTGCCGCCCCATCAGCGCCCTCTCCTCCTCCGTCATGGTGAAGGCGAAGTCGGGCCGCGGCGGGATCAGCCGGCAATGGAAGATTTTTGACGCCATGGCTTCACGCGGTGTTTCGCTGCCGGCCATCGGTCCTTCCCCCGAAAGCTTGTTGCCGCCGGCCGGCCCAGAGACAGATATGGGATTCGAGCGCCGTGCGAAATTCCCGGAACGTTACACGTTTTCGCGCAATTGCTCTATTCGTCCGGCCCGGGCTCCGGCCATGGCTCCTTGGCGGCCTCCGCGTACCAGTGACGCATCGCGGGTGTCGCCAGTACCGCGTCGACATAGGCGCGGGTGACGGGCGCCAGTTCGCCGCCATAAGTATCGAAGCGCGTGACCACCGGCGCGTACATAGCATCGGCCGCGGTGAAATGACCGAACAGGAACGGGCCGCCCTGGCCATATTGCTCGCGGCACTGGCGCCAGATCGCCTCGATCCTCGCCCGCTGCGCCTCGCCGTCGGCATCGAGCGGCTTGTGCGATTTCGGCCGGCGCAGGTTCATCGGCCAGCCATAACGGACCTCGCGGAAACCGGAGTGCATTTCCGTCGCCACCGAGCGCGCCAGCGCGCGGGCGCCCAGGTCCTCGGGCCAGAGCTTTTTCTCGGGAAACAGGGCCGCAAGATATTCAAGGATGGCAAGGGTTTCCCAGACGATCCTGCCGTCATGATTCAACACGGGCACCAGGCCGGTCGGCGACACCTTTGCGAGATGGGCCGCGGTCTGCGGCGTGCGCAGCCGCACGAAGCTTTCCTCGAAAGGGATATCCAGGTGCCGCATCGCCACCCATGGCCGCAGCGACCACGACGAAAAGCACTTGTTGCCGATAAAGAGGGTGAATTCAGCCAAGACCGTCTCCTGATGATGTCAATCCGCTTCGGCCGCAGCGATCGTCGCCGGCCTGACACCGGCGCGGGCCCGGATCGCGGCGACCGCCGCCTTTATGTCCGGATTGACCTCCAGCGCCTTGCGGCCGGCATCGATCGTTAGATCGACCTGCTCGACCGGCAGCCTCAGCCTGGTGGGGATGTTGTTGAGTTTCGCCTGCATCGCCGGGTCGACATCGGCAAAGGAAAGATGCTGCACCACAAGGCGGACATCACGGCAGTTCCAGCCGGCCGACGAACCGCGATAGGCGGAAACGGTCGAGGCCGGCAGCCCGCAGCGATAGCGCACCAGTTCGCCCTTCCACTGCGAGACGGCGAGCTTCAGCGCATCGAATTCGTCGCGCACCGAGGCGGCAAGCGTGGTGCTGGTCACGGCATCGAGGAGTTCGGAGGCCTTCGGCCCGTGCAGCGACTTCGCCCAGTTCACATCGCTGTCGCTCCCGGCGTCGGCGACGATGAAGATCAGCGTCGTCAGGCGGACCGCGGCCGACGGCGACAGCGGCCCGTAGGGCGTTCCCGCGGCGGATCGCTCAAGCGTGAAGCCGGTGACGCCGATATTGTCGGTCAGGCCGCCGTCAAGCAGCTTCACGTAGTCGAGCGGGTCCTCGTTCTGGTAGGAATCGAGCGCGCTGGCATAGGCCTTGAGCCGCAGCGAGGCGTTGGGGTCCTCGAGCGCCTGGGTCAGCCATTGCGGCCTGCGGTAGCCGCAGTGGGGGCTGGTCGCCGAGACTACGATCGGCGCGAAGACGATGGGCACGGCCGCCGATGCCGCCACGGCATCGGCAATCCGCACCTTGTCGAGGTCGCTGCAGAGCGCGGCGAAGGTGTCGTAGGTGAACAGGAACGGCGTGCGGTTGTAGATGTCGGAGGCGTTGATCCAGACGATCGGCCCCCGCGGCCTGTTCAGTGCCTTGAATGTCGCGCCATCGAACAGATGATCGTTCAGCCACTTCGCGAAACCGCTGCGGTCGTTGACGCCGCCATAGTAGGCGCGGATGAAGTTGACCGGCGAGAGCGATGTCCTGAGGTCGGCCTCCGCGTCCTGGATGAGAAAGCGTTCGCGAAAATCGCGATAGGCGTCCTTGCCGCGGTAACCGAAATAGGCGGCGGCGACCGCGCCGCCCGATGCGCCGGAAATCATCCTGACATCGTCGACCAATGTGCGCCGGCGCGGCTGCTCGTCGACGACGATATCGTCCAGCGCCCGCAGGACGCCGTAGGAAAAGGCCGCGGCGCGGGTGCCGCCGCCGGAGAACGCCAGGCCGACGACGGTCGAGCCATCGTCGGTCGGGTCGGGGATGTAAGTGGGCGATGGATGGCCGGCTTCCCTGGTCAGCGTGTTGATCGGCCCGACATCGTCGGCGACGCAGCCGGCAATGGCCATCAAGACTGCGACAAAGGCCACACGAAGACGCAAACCAGTTCCCCCTCGACTGCCCGCACCCCGCAGCCGTGGCGAACCCTAACCGGATTGCGTCAGCCGATGCAACCACCGGTATCAAGACGCGCCATGGCCGGGAACCCAAATCGCCCCCGCACGTTGTGGGACCCGGATGCGGTCCTCGCATCCGGCTTCCAGCGAGACCCAGGAGATGCGCGGATGGTGAACAAGGATCAGGTCGCCGGTGTTGCCAGGCAGGTGAAGGGTTCAGTCAAGCAGGCCGCGGGCAAGGCCACCGGAAACCGGCGTACCCAGGCCGAAGGCGTCGCGGACAAGATCGCCGGCAAGGTGCAGAAGGCGTATGGCGACGTGAAGGACAAGGTCAAGAAGGCCTTCTGAGCTTTCGAGCCGGTCGCCTTGACGGCAAGGTTCAAGGACGCCGCGGGCGGCCTTTGTCATGTCTGGAACTGTTTGGCGAAGGCGTTGGTGAAAACAACCTCGCCGTGGTCGCCCGCCGCTTCGCCCAGCACCACATCCATGTTGTCGTCCGTCACCCGCGCCAGCGCGAAGCCGCCCATATAGGCCGCCTTCGGCTTGACGATGTCGAGGCCGTCGCGCTGGTAGATCATCGGCACCTCGTGCTGGTGGCCATGGAAGACGGCAATGACGTTGTACCCCTTGATGGCCGCCAGCAGCGCCTGGCGGTCGGCCTCGCTCCACCAGTGCGGACGGCCGGCGCCGTTGTCGTCATAGGTTCGCTTCACCGGATCCCAGCGCTCGATGGAGAAATCGTCCCAGCCATAATGCTGGAAGATGATCACGGGCCGACCGTCGGCGGCATAGGTGGCGAGATCCTGCTTCAGCCAAGGCAGGCTGCTCGGCGCGCCGTGGCCGGTGTCGCCGGCGAAGCGGTGCGTCTGGACGAGATGCAGGCCGCCCCAGTCCCAGGAATAGCAGTCGGTGTCGACGTCATACTCAGTCGCCGGCACCGGAGGCTTGAAGAACACGCCGGGTCGATGGTTGACCTCGACATAGTCGCGCAATTCGCGGCGATACCAGTCGATATGCGGCGGCGAGCCGTTCTGGTCGAGGTCGTGATTGCCGAGCCCGACATAGACCGGAAAGTGGACGCGGTCCGGTCCGACGCCCTCCTGATAGCGCTGGGAGAATTGCAGAAGCTGCGTGCCTTCGCTGGGTTCGGTGACCTGGCCGCCGCCATCGTCGGTGATGTCGCCGCCCGTGACGAGGCCGAGCGGCGTGCCGATGCGGGCGCCGGCCGAATGAAGGCCGGTGGAAACCCCGTTGATCTCGGCCGGCCAGTTCCGGTCCGCAATGGCGTTCAGGGCCGCGATATTGCGCAGGAGCGCCGCATCCGTCTTGCCTTCCCGCCGGCAATTTGGGCTGAGCCCGCTCGCCATGCGGCAGGCATGGATATCGGCGACGAAGAGGAAGGTGGCGTCGATCGGCTGGATGCGCCGGCCAGTCTGGCCGATGGCCATTCGAGGAAGGGCGCACGCGGCAGCGAGAAACCCCATCCGGGTAATGAAGAGGCGGCGCGAAACGGCTTCTGGCAAAGGTCGATTCATCGTTCTACGAATAAACTTCCTCCAGCCACATCGTCCAGTTCAATGCCCGGCCAGCGCTTGGAGACCAGCCTCGGCGGCTGCAAATATAACGTGCTCGTGGTCGGCGAAACGATCACCGGGGACAATGGCAACGTCGCCGATACCGTCACCGCGCTCTATTCGTCCGGCCTCCAAGGCGGTGCTGGCGCGCCGCTATGATGAAGGGACCAGCGCGCGGAGCGAGGTGGGTTCGAGACGATCAGGCCGCTGCGGGAGTAGGCGCTTTCGGCCGGCGGCAAACCACCGGCCGCCCACTCCCGGGCATCAGCGTTGTCGACGCCTGCTATGGATTGACGGTGAACTCGGTCCACATGCCCGACACGAAGTGGCCGGGGACATTGCAGATGAGCACGTATTTGCCGGGTTTCAGGTCCACGGTAAGCGAGCCCGAAGCGCCCGGGTCGAGTTCGGAGACCTCTCCCTTGTCGCCTGCCTTGTCTTCGTCGACCCTATTCTCGTCGGCGATGTAGGGAAGCGGATCCTTGGAATTCGCCCGATACATCACGATCATTTCGTGGATCGTATCCTTGGAACTGTTCTTCACCTTGAACGTGACCTTGCCGGCCTTCGCGACCGCAGGTGTGGCCGTTATCCCCATGGTCGCCTTCGACATGTCAAGATTTGGCGTCCCATAGGCGAGACCGGTTACCATGGGGGTATCCGATCCCTTGTCCCACAATGAAACCTGCACCGTACTGGCGGCCTGAGCGGCGCCAGCCATCGTCATCATCGCGGCAAATGCCAGCGCCGCACTCCCTGCCATCCTTCTCACAACGGAACTCCTCTCGGCAAAACACCGGTGGAACCGACACCGGCAATCGACCGGAGCCATGGAAACATCACGGCCCGAAGGCAGGCGCATGATTGCACCTGGGGCCACCCCTCACCTTGCGCCAGATCAAACCGATAAAGCTGATACAAACCGGCATTCGGCGGATTCCGTGGACGGCTAGCCCCCTAGGGTCTCTATGATCGCCGCCACAAACGCCGGGTCCTCCCAGTGCGGGTTGTGCCCGCAATCCCGCGCCCAGACGAGGCGTGATCCTGTCAGCGCAGCGGCCAAAGCCTGCTGGTGTGCCTGATCGAAAAGCGGATCGCTGGCACCTGCCATGATCAGCGCCCGGACCCGCACAGCCCGCACGGTGGCGGCCAGATCAGTGCGACGGATTTCTTCGAGAACCGCGCGCCAGCGCGCCGCCGGCATTGCCGAAGCGTCCTTCGCCAGTTCGGCGAGAAAGGCGCGCGGCACGCCGGGCCCGCATTGATGCCACCAATCATAGAACGGATCGGTCGGCGAGATCGGATCACGCAAGGCCGCAATGCCCGCGACCAGCGGATGATCCGGCGTCATGCCAGGGCGCAGCGAAGTCGCCAGAAGCACCAGCCCGCCGATGAGTTCCGGATGCCGCGAGGCCAGTTGCATGGCTACCATGCCCCCCAGCGAATGCCCGACCACGATCGGCCGGTCGAGCCGCAGGCGCCGGATCAGCCCGGCCATGTCGTCGGCGAAATCGGCGACGCCGCAGCCCTCGCCCGCCTGTGAGCCGCCGTGGCCGCGCAGGTCCGGCATGACCAGCCGGCGGCCGGCGAGATGCGGCGCCAGCAGCGAGAAGCTGCGACTGGTGTCGGTGAAGCCGTGAACGAGGAGCAGCGGCGGGTCCGAACCGGCGATCTCGACATAGGCGAGGTCGAGACCGCCGACATCGGCCGTCTGCTTGCGAGAGGCCCAGGCGGCCTGCTCGACCTCCTGCTCCCGAAAATCCGATGGCGGCGGCCTCACAGGCCGAGCTTCTCCTTGACGGCGGCGAGGCCGGGCTTGCCGTCGAAGGTGGTCACGCCGGCGAGCCATGCGTCGAGGCGGTCCTTGTGCAGGGCGATCGACTTCAGCGCCCCATCTTCCGGCTTCATGCCGTCATTGATGAGATAGCCCATGCCGACATTTTCCATGTCGATGTCGAAGGCAAGGTTCTTCAGGAACCGCGCGACATTCGGGCACTCCTGCAGGTAGCCCTTGCGCACTTGCGTCGTCACGGTGGCGGCGCCGAAATTCGGGCCGAAGAACTTGTCGCCGCCGGTCAGGTACTTGAAGTCGTACATCGTGTTCATCGGATGCGGCGCCCAGCCCTGGAAGACGATGAACTGCTTCTCCTTGATCTCGTAGCCGACCTCCGAGAGCATGCCGGCCTCGCTCGACTCCACGACCTGCCAGCCGTCGAGGCCGAACTGGGGATCGGCAATGGCGTCCATCATCAGCTGGTTTGAACCGGGCTCGATGCCGTACATCTTCTTGCCGAACTTGTCGGCGAATTTGTGCAGGTCGGACAGGTCCTTGACGCCGGCCTCCCAGACATAGGTCGGCACGGCGAAGGTGTATTTGGCGCCGACCAGATTGACGCGCACATTCTCGATCGAACCGTCCTTCTTATACGGCTCGTAATAGGTGACCATCGCGGGGTCCCAGTAGCCGAGGAACAGGTCGAGGTCCTTGTTCTTCATGCCCTCGTAGATGACGTTGATGCCGAGCACCTCGCTCTGCGGCTCGTAGCCCAGCGCCTGGAGCAGGACCTTGGCTACGCCCGTGGTGAAGGCGAGATCGTTCCAGCCGGGCTCCGCCATACGGACCGCTTTGCAGCCCTCGGCGTCGGCGGCCCGTGCCGCCTGGGAAGCCAGCATCAAGGCCGCGACACAGACGCCATTCGCAAGCATGCGCAACATTCCGGTTCTCCTCTTGTCGATCATTTTGACCTATTGGTCATTTTATTGTCCCATTGGTCAATCATTGATCTGAGCGGGCGAAGATGTCAACATGGATTCGCCATGCATGGATCGGTCCGGTGAAGCTCACGCGTCTCAGCGACATACGCCGCAAGGAGTTGCGGCAGGCGGCATTCGCCGTCCTGGAGCGCGAAGGCATCGCCGGCGCGACGCTGGAAAAGGTCGCGGCCCAGGCCGGCGCCTCGAAGGGCATCGTGCTGCATTATTTCCGCAACAAGCAGGAGCTGTTCGAGCACGCCATGCGCGAGGCCAACGCCGTGCTCTGTCACGCCGTGGTCACCAGGCTCCGGCGGGCGCGGACGCCGATGGAACGGCTGGACGCCGTGATCGAGGGCAATTTCGAGGAGCACCTGTTCCTGCCGCCGCTCTGCCATGCCTGGCTGTCGCTCTGCGCCGAGGTGCCGCGCGACGAGAAGCTGGCGCGCATCCAGAAGGTCATCCACGCCCGCATGCGCTCGAACCTGCTGTCCGGGCTGCGCGGCCTCGCCTCGCCGGAACTGGCCGAGGAGATCGTGCTCGGCGTCACCGCGCTGATCGATGGGCTGTGGCTCAGGCTCGGCCTGCAGCCGGGCAGCGTCACGCGTGAGCAGGCAGTGCGCCAGGTCAAGGACTTCGTCGCGAGCCGGCTGGCCCTGCGCCAGGCAGCGCCCGTAGGGCGGGCCTCGGCCCGATAAAGTTCATACCCGGCGATAGCTTCCGCGCTTGACCGCCCGCATCGGGCGGCGCTGCATTCCCGCTACAATTGCAGGAGCACGGCGATGCGACTTCAAGGTAGGCGGGCGCTGGTCACTGGCGGGTCGGACGGCATCGGCCTGGCGATTTCAGAAGCCTTTGCCCGCGAAGGCGCCGACCTTTTGATCGTCGGGCGCGATGCGGGAAAGCTGGAAGCCGCGCGCGACACGATAGCCCGGCAAGCGAAGGGCGATGCCGCGATCGAAACGCTGTCGGCCGACCTTGCCACCAACGCCGGCATCGATGCCGTCGCCGGCCATGCCGGGCAATCCGGCCGGCCGCTCGACATCCTCGTCAACAATGCGGGTGTCGCCTATCTGGTGCCATTCGAGACGGTGAGCGCGGAGCAGTTCCAGCATTCCTTCGCGCTCAACGTGGCGGCTGCCTTCTTCCTCACCCAGCGGCTCCTGCCGCATCTGAGCGCCGGCGCCTCGATCATCAACATCTCTTCCTACTTCGCCGGCAAGATGATCCCGAAGCGACCGTCGAGCCTCTATTCACTGTCCAAGGGAGCGCTGAACTCGCTGACCAAGTCGCTTGCCTTCGAACTCGGCCCGCGCGGCATCCGCGTCAACGCGATCGCGCCCGGCACCATCGATACCGCCATGCGGCGCAAATCGATCGTCAATCTTCCGGCCGAAGCGCAAGCAGAGCTCAAGGCCTATGTCGAGCGCAGCTACCCGCTGGGCCGCATCGGCCGGCCGTCCGATGTCGCCGGCATGGCGGTTCATCTCGCCAGCGACGAAGCTGCATGGACGAGTGGCGGCACCTTTGCCGTGGATGGCGGCTATACCGCCGGGTGAGGTTGAGCACTCGCGGGGTCGTCCCAGTCCTTGAAGCCAAGCTTTGCGACCTCCTCGAGAATCTGTTCGCGGATCCAGCGATGCGGCGGCTCGTCATCACGGCGGGCGTGCCAGTACATCCTGACTTCGGGCACGGATATGGACAGGGGCGGTTCGTAGATGACGATCGGCAGGCTTTTCGCCGCCCATCGCGCGAACTGCCGGGGGACGGCGGCAAGGTGGCTGCCCTGCGCCACCGCCAGCGCGACGGCCTGAAAGTGCGGCAGCGCCAGGCTAACCCTGCGCTGCAATCCGATCTCGGCCAGGGCCTGGTCGGTGGCGCCAGACATCGAACCGTCGATGGAACGGAGAACATGCGGCAATTCGCAGAACAGCTCCATGGGCAGGCATTCGCCCTGCACGATCCCGGCCAGGCTGATCGCCGCATTGTCGCTCGCGGCAATGATGGCGAACGGCGAATGGAACAGGGGCGCGCTGGAAACCCAGTCTGAAACCTCCAGCGGACGCTCCAGCGCGGCGTCGATCTCATCGTCCTGGAGCAGCCTGGAAACGTCACCGCGCGCGCTGTCCAGAAAACGCAACGAGACACCGGGCGCCCCGGTCGCGATGCGCGCCGCAAGCGAAGGCATCAAGAGCATGGAAAAGAAATCCGCGCCCATGAAGGTGAAGGTCCGTTCCAGCTTCGCCGGGTCGAAGTCCTTCGCCGGCTGGAAGGCGCGTTCGATCTCGCGCAGCGCCGCGCGGACGGGCTCGGCGAGGCTTTCGGCGCGCGGGGTCGGCACCATGTCGTTGCCACGCCGCACGAAGAGCTGGTCGTTGAGCGCGTGGCGCAGGCGGTTGAGCGCGGCGCTCACGGCGGGCTGGCTCAGCCCGATCCGCTCGCCGGCGCGCGTCACGCTTTTCTCACGCAGAAGCGCGTCGAGGACCCTGACCAGATTGAGGTCGAGCGCATTCAAATTCATCGCGTCAATCCGCCCCATATGATCATTCGATTTCCACCTCCGGGCCATCCCTGATTAGGTCGCCGTCGACGCCGCTTGGCGGCCACAACACAGGAAAAACATCATGACAATGATCAACAGGACCATCGCAGGCAAGGAACTCCTTTGGTTCAACAATACGCTGGTCGCCATCCAGGTGTCCTCGGCGGACGGCGAGGACGGAACCTGCGTCATCGAGCATCGCCTGCCCTACGGCGACTCGCCGCCGCTGCATGTGCACCGCAACGAGGATGAAGTGTTCCATATCCTCGAGGGACGGGTGCGTTTTCAGGTCAACGGTCACGAGCGGATGGTCGGCGCCGGCGAAACGTTCGTCGCGCCGAAAGGCCTGCCACACACCTACAGGGTCGAGTCCGCCGAAGGCGCGCATACGCTGACCATCACGCGCGGTCCGGATTTCGAGACGATGGTGCGCAAGGCAAGCCGCCCCGCCGAAAGGCCGGACCTGCCGCCGATGGCGATGCCGACGCCGGAGATGATCGAGACACTGGCAAGGCTATGCGCGCAGAACGGTATCGATCTCGTCGGACCACCGATCGTATGAGCCGTCCCTTCAACCGATTTGCATCTTTCCCACCCGCAATCTCCGCTTGAAGGGTTTTGTGCAACGCGATACGCCCTTGCGCAAATCGACAGACCGGAGATTTCCAGTGAGCGCTCAAAAGACCAGAACCGAAACCGATACGTTCGGTCCCATCGAAGTGGCGGCCGACCGCTATTGGGGCGCGCAGGCGCAGCGCTCCCTGGGCAATTTCAAGATCGGTTGGGAAAAGCAGCCGGCTTCGATCGTGCGCGCGCTCGGCATCGTCAAGCGCGCGGCGGCCGAGGTCAACATGGAGATGAAGCGGCTCGATCCCGCTGTCGGCAAGGCGATCGTGGATGCCGCGCAGGAAGTCATCGACGGCAAGCTCGACGACCATTTCCCGCTGGTTGTCTGGCAGACTGGCTCGGGCACACAGTCCAACATGAACGCCAACGAGGTGATCTCCAACCGGGCGATCGAGATGCTCGGCGGGATGATGGGCTCGAAGAAGCCGGTGCATCCCAACGACCACGTCAACATGAGCCAATCGTCCAACGACACCTATCCGACGGCCATGCATATCGCCTGCGCCGAGCGGGTCGTGCATCACCTGATCCCGGCGCTGCACCATCTGCACAAGGCGCTCGACACCAAGGCCCGGGCCTTCAACCACATCATCAAGA
>JAFKFE010001208.1:13626-15781 GCA_017308345.1 Alphaproteobacteria bacterium
CAAGCGCATCGAGCAGACGCTGCCCGGCCTGCAGGAGCTGGCGCAGGGCGGCACCGCCGTCGGCACCGGCCTCAACGCGCCGGTCGGCTTCGCGGAAAAAGTGGCGGACCGCATCGCCGCCATCACCGGCATCGCCTTCGTCACCGCGCCGAACAAGTTCGAGGCGCTCGCGGCGCATGATTCCATGGTGTTCTCGCATGGTGCCATCAACGCGGCCGCGGCCGCGCTCTTCAAGATCGCCAACGACATCCGCCTGCTCGGCTCCGGCCCGCGCTCGGGCCTCGGCGAACTATCGCTGCCGGAGAACGAGCCGGGCTCCTCGATCATGCCGGGCAAGGTCAACCCGACCCAGTGCGAGGCGATGACGCAGGTTTGCGTGCAGGTGTTCGGCAACAACGCAGCCCTGACCTTCGCCGGCAGCCAGGGCCATTTCGAGCTCAATGTCTACAACCCGCTGATGGCCTATAATTTCCTGCAGTCGGTGCAGTTGCTGGCCGACGCTTCGGTGTCCTTCACCGACAATTGCGTGGTCGGCATCGAGGCGCGCGAGGACAACATCAAGGCGGCGCTCGAGCGCTCGCTGATGCTGGTGACGGCGCTGGCGCCGACCATCGGCTACGACAATGCCGCCAAGATCGCCAAGACCGCGCACAAGAACGGCACGACGCTGCGCGAGGAGGCCTTGGCCACGGGGCTGGTCAGCGAAGCCGATTACGACCGGCTGGTGCGGCCGGAGGACATGACGCATCCGGGGTAATTCCTCGACGCAGGGCGAGCCCCTCGCGAGGTCGTCATTCCAGGGCGAAGCAGGAGCGAAGCTCCGTCGCGGAGACCCTGGAATCCATGCCGTTACTTCGGGCGTGGAGCACGGCGGAGCAAAATCTGCTCCGCCGCGGTCGTTTTGACGTCACGGAATAGATCCCCGGGTCTGCGCCGCGTCGCTCCGCTCCTTGCTTCGCCCGCGGATGACGAAGTTACAAGCGTTTCGGCGATTTTTTTAGACATTTTGCGGCAGTAGAATTTACTCCCTCAACCCCATCCGCCGACATGAATTTCGCGCCCGCCGCACAATCATAGAATGTGATCTCTGTGAACAATGTGTCGCCGCACAGGTGTCTTTTGGTGAACAGTCTCCATCGTTTATCTGATTGGGCATTCAACCCGTTCGGAGAACCGCCATGTCCATCAACTCTTCCGTCGCCGGCAACGGCACCGCGTCCAACAGTTCCGCCACGATCCTGCTCGGCCGCATCCTGCTGGCCGTGATCTTCCTGCTTTCCGGCTTCGGCAAGCTCACCGCCATTTCCGGTACCGCCGCTTATTTCGGCGCCCTTGGCCTGCCGGTGCCGACCGTGACCGCCGTTCTCGTCGGCCTGATCGAGCTGCTCGGCGGCATTGCCGTCCTGGTCGGCTTCCAGACCAGGATCGTCGCCTGGGTGCTCGCCATCTTCACGATCGCCACCGGCCTCGTCGCGCACACCGGTTGGGCCGACCAGATGCAGATGATCCAGTTCCTCAAGAACCTCGCCATCACCGGCGGCTTCCTGCTGCTCGCGTCCTCCGGCGCCGGCGCCTATTCGATCGACGCCAAGCGCGGCTGAAACTTCCCTCCCAAGCCTTGAACGCAGGCGGCGCGGAATTTTCCGCGCCGCTTTTTCGTTGCAGGCGTAGACTGCGCCGCGGCCGGCACCTGACAGACCGGGGCGCCGGCAAGGGAGGTGGCCAATGTTTCGCAACGCGTTGCTTCTGGTGTCGCGGCTCCTTCTTGCCGCGCTGTTCGTGCCGTCGGGCTTCCAGGCGCTTACCAACATCGCCGGCACGATCAATTATTTCGCCGGCCTCGGCCTGCCGCTGCCGACCTTGGCGGCCTGGGGCACCGGCCTGTTCGAACTGATTGCCGGGCTTCTGATCCTCGTCGGTTTCCAGACGCGGATCGCGGCACTTTTGCTTGCCGCCTTCTGTGTCGTCGCGGGCTTCATCGGCCATTACGGCCAGGGCGACGATGCGACCCTCGCCTTCCTGCACCAGCAGATGCTGATGAAGGATATCGCCATCGCCGGCGGCTTCCTGGCGCTCGCCATGGCAGGGGCCGGAGCATGGTCGGCTGACGGTCGCGGCTTCGGCATCGGCGCCGAGGTGACCTGAGCCGGCCCTA
>JAFKFE010001258.1 GCA_017308345.1 Alphaproteobacteria bacterium
CGGACGGCGATGCATCGGGTAGCGGAAGTGGTAGTGCTCGAGATTGGCGATCGAGTGCGACATGTGCGCCTCGCCCGAGAGGAATTCCTGTTCCCAGATGACGGCGCCGTCGCGGCGGATGCGGGAAGAACCGCGCACCTCCCGCGGCAGCTCGCCGATCAGCAGCTCAGGGCCGATCGAGCAGGAGCGGAGTTTGGAGTGCGCGAGGTAAAGGTAGTTCTCGGCCTCGGTCACATGGTCGGAATACTCGTTGCCGAGCGCATAGCCGATGCGATAGGGGCGGCCGTCAGGTCCGTTGAGGTAGAGCCCTACGATCTCGGCCTCCTCGGCGCCCGTCTTGGCGAAGGCCGGCAGCGGCAGCGCAGCACCAGGCGGCACGACACAGGTGCCGACGCCCTTGAAGAACCATTCGGGCTGGACGCCGAGCTGGCCCGGCGCGGGCTTGCCACCCTCCAGCCCCATGCGGAAGATCTTGAGCGAGTCGGATTCGGCGGCGTCCTCGCCGTGGGTCAGCACATGCATCTTGTCGCGCGCGGCAGCGCTTCCCGTATGGGTCAGGCCGGTGCCGGTGATCAGGAAACGCGCCGGCTCCGGATGGTCGACCGGGGCAAGCACGCGGCCTTCGCGCAGCAGCCGGTCGTAATCGACTTTCTCGCTGCCGGTGCGCTCCTCGACGAGCGACGCGATGGGCCTGCCCTCGGCGATGGCCGCCGTGGCAAGTTCGAGGACGGTTTCGGTGTCGTCGAGGAGGTTGAGGTGATCGCCATCGGCGCTGACGCGGCCAACGCGACGGCTGCCATCGGGCAATTCGAACTGAACGAGACGCATGATGCTACCCTTTTGCTGCGGTCCGATGGCGGTCACACCCAGCCGCCATCGACGATGAATTGCTGGCTCGAGCACATGCGGCTGTCGTCGGCGGCAAGAAACAGCGCCATGCGCGCGATGTCGGAAGGCGGCAGCCTGTCGGGCAGGCACTGCCTTTCCTCGATCTGGCGCTCGCCGGCCGGCGTCAGCCACAGACGCATCTGGCGCTCCGTCATTACCCAGCCCGGCACCATGCAGTTGACGCGGATGCGCTCGGGGCCGAGTTCGCGGGCAAGCGCCCGCGTCATGCCGTAGACGGCCGCCTTCGCCGTCACATAGGCGGGACAATCCGGATCGCCGACCATCCAGGTGATCGAGCCGAAATTGATGATCGAGCCGCCGCCAAGCGCCTTCATCTGGCGACGCACGGCCTGGGCGGCGAAGAACTGGTGGCGCAGGTTGACGGCCATGCGGTCATCCCAATAGGCGACGCTGACATCAGCGGTCTGGTGGCGGTCGTCATTGCCGGCGTTGTTGCAGAGAACCTGGATGGGGCCGTTGCGCTCGCTTGCCTGCTCGACGGCCGCCTGCAGCGCCTCGACATCGCGCAAATCGCAGGGAATGAAGAACGGTTCGGGATGGCCTTGCGCCGCGATCGCAGCCGCCAGCCGCCGGGAAGGTTCCGCCGCCATGTCGACAAAGGCGACGCGGCTCCCTTGCGCGCAGAAATGGCGCACGAGGCTTTCGCCGATGCCGCTGCCGCCGCCGGTTATGAAGACGCTGCGGCCCTTGAGGCTGGGATAGATCGCATAGCTCGCGGTCTCGTCGCTCATTGCGGCACCTAATGCGAATGGCGCGGGATGCCGGCATCGCGGCGTCCGACAAGGAAATCGAAATCGCAGCCCTGGT
>JAFKFE010000313.1 GCA_017308345.1 Alphaproteobacteria bacterium
GGGCTCGGGCGCTTCCAATACCTTCAAGATCTCCGACGCCAAGGAACTCGACCAGTTCTTCAAGGACAAGCCCGAGGGCGTCACTTTCGTCATGGAGCAATTCATCGAGGGACTGGTGGTGACCTTCGACGGGCTGGTCAACCGCGACGGCGAGGTGGTGCTGGCGGCCAGCCACCGCTACGACCAGAGCATCATGGACGCGGTCAACAAGAACCGCCACATGAGCTACACCTGCTTCCCCGAGATCACGCCCGCGGTGGAAGAGGCGGGCCGGAAAATCCTCAAGGCATTCGACGTGCGCGAGCGCTTCTTCCACATCGAGCTTTTCGAGACCAAGGATGATCGTATCATCGCGCTCGAGGTCAACATGCGCCCGCCCGGCGCCTGGATGACCGACGCCATCAACTACACATTCGACATCGACGTCTATGCCGCATGGGCCGACATGGTGGTCAAGGATGCCGCCGGCGGTCCTTACAAGGGCAGATATTTCACCGCCTACGCCAGCCGCAAGCGGCATATCGACTATTTGCACAGCCATGCGGACGTGCTAGCCGCCCACGGCGACAAGATCGTCCACCATCAGGCCATCGAAGAGGTCTTCAGCCGCGCCATGGGGAATTACGCCTACCAGATGCGTTCCAAGGATCAGAAGGCGCTGCGCCAGGCGGTCGACTATATCCACGCGGAAAAGGCCTGAGCCGATGGACGTCTCCTATCACAAGGGCCATGCCCGCAATCTCGGCCGCGACATGGAATACACGCGCTACGGCCATGCCGGGCGCCCGGTGGTGGTGTTTCCGACCTCGCAGGGACGGTTCTACCAGTTCGAGGATTCGGGCGGCGTCGCGGCACTTGCCGAATTCATCGACACCGGCCGCATCCAGCTCTTCACGCCCGACGGCATCGATTCGGAATCCTTCTTCAACGAGCATGCCGATGCGGCGCATCGCATCGCCCGCCACGAAGCCTATTTCCGCTATGTGCGCGAAGAGGCGCTGCCGGAGCTGCAGGCGGTTGCCGCCAAGGCCAATGGCGGGCGCGTTCTCAAGCCGCTGTTCTGCGGCTGCTCGATGGGCGGCTACCACTCGTCGAACTTCGTGTTCCGCTTCCCGGAACTGGCAAGCGGCGTCATCTCGCTGTCCGGCGTCTATTCGGCCCGCGACTTCTTCGGCCGGACACTGGAAGGCAACATCTATTTCAATTCGCCGCTCGACTATCTGCCCGGCATCGTCGACCAAAGGCTGCTCGGGCGGCTGCGAGCGCTGAGGCTGATCTTCTGCTGCGGCCAGGGCGCCTGGGAAGAGCGCATGCTCGTCGAGACGCGCGAACTGGAACAGGTGCTGCGCGACAAGTCCATCCCCGCCTGGGTCGACTATTGGGGCGGCGACGTCAGCCATGACTGGCCGTGGTGGCACAAGCAGCTCGTCTATTTCTTCGGCCGCTGGCTGGATGACGATCTGATGCACAGGCTCGACTAAGCTGTGCCGACATTCAGGTGAGGCCGGCCTGCGACCGGCAGTTTCCCGCGCTTCCGGTGCTCATGTACTTGAAGTACGCTCCGCTCCGGCCTTCGCCGGCCGAAGCCCTCATGAGTGTCTTCGCTCCGTGAAAGGCTACGGCCGGCGTAGGCCGTTCTCGGAAACTACCGTTCTCGACTCGGCCTGACCTGAATCTCAGCACAGCTTTAAGGGCTTAGCCAATGACCACC
>JAFKFE010000314.1 GCA_017308345.1 Alphaproteobacteria bacterium
GATAGCCATCCTCGGAGATGAAGAAGCCCGAACCCTGGGCAACCGGGCGCGGCTCGCCATTGCCATGGTTGCGGTGACCGAAGCGGCGCATGCCGAACTGGCCGCCCTGGCCTTGCTCGCCGAAACCGCGGAACTGCCTGAAGAACTGGCGCAACTGCGGATTGTCGGGCAGGTTGTCGAATCCGTCCTGACTGTCGGAGCCATCATCCGCGGTCGGCTGGATCTTGGCCTTGACCTTGACGCTGACGACCGCCGGCGAGACATGCTCGACGACATCGGCGAAGCTCGGCATCTGCGGAGCGTCGACACGCACGGCATCGGCAAGGACCGGCACGGTGCCGGTGGCGAGCGCGCCCGCGCCCACCGCGCCGATAACGGCCAGTGACGCCGCAGCCGCCATCAGGCGCTTTCGGGTGCTCGAAAATGAATTGGGGGCATTATTCATGGGGTTCTTGTCCTCTATCGACGTGGATGCGCTCAAGCGAAGCATCCTCGGGCAAGAGGATTAGAGAGGCGCACATTACGGCGCCATTTCCGGTACATGAAAGTTTTGTAATGTTGGGGATTGGCGACGACGCATGGGATCGCGAGGTTTCAAAATGACCAAAGGCCGTACTGCTCGAATTCAAGTCTCAGTCGACCGGGAGACTAAGATTGTCGAAGGCATCAAGCGCGGGATAGCCGATGCAAAGGCGGGCCGTGTTGTACCTCACGAAGTTGCGATGGCGGTGATCGAGGCCGTAGAAGCCGAGCGCAAAGGCAGGGTTTAAGGCAGGCCGCCCTTGGAGATTGGCTGAAGCCCCCGCTGCGCGCGTCGCTTCGCTCCCTGCTCCGCCCTGGAATGACGACCTGAGGGCGGTTGCAGTCAATCGCCAAGCTCGGCGATGGCGCTATTCGCTAAGCATCTTGTCCAGCGCCGCCTGTTCCTCGGCACTCAGGGTGCTGCCCGATCCCGGGCGGCGCGAGCGGGCGCTGAGCACGATGAAGAGGCCGCCGGCCAGAAGCAGGAGCGCCGGCGTGCCCCACAGAAGCGCGTTGCGCAGGCTGAAACGCGGCTTGAGCAGCACGAATTCGCCGTAGCGCGAGACGATATAGTCCATGACCTGCTGGTCGGTGTCGCCGGCGACGAGGCGCTGGCGCACGAGGATGCGCAGGTCGCGGGCGAGATCGGCGTCGGATTCGTCGATCGACTGGTTCTGGCAGACCATGCAGCGCAGGCCTTCCGACAGCACGCGCGCCCTCGCCTCCAATGCCGGGTCCTGCAGAACCTCGTCGGGCTTCACCGCCTGCGCGGCGCCGGCAAAGGCCAGAACCAGCAGCAGGACCAGCGGGGCGAGGGAAAATCTCGCCCTCATGTCGGGCTCGCCAGCGCGGCGGCCGGCTTGCGCCGCCTTGCGGGCGCGCCGACACGCAGGCGGCGGTCGGCCAGCGACATGGCCGCGCCCGCCATCATCACCAGGCCGCCGCCCCAGATCAGGGTGACCAGCGGCTTCCACCAGAGGCGCACGACGACGGAGCCGTCATTGTTTTCGTCGCCGAGCGACAGATAGAGCTGGCTCAACCCAATCGTCCTGATGCCGGACTCGGTCGTTGCCATCTGCCGGGCCTGAAAGAAGCGCTTTGCCGAGGAGATCTCGCCATTGGCATTGCCGTCGGGCCCTGTCAGCAGGAAGCGGGCGCGGTCCTCGGTGAAGTTCGGGCCTTTC
>JAFKFE010000315.1 GCA_017308345.1 Alphaproteobacteria bacterium
ATGAACGCTATCATAAAATTCCTGCTGCAGAGCGGCCAGCCGGCAGGCACTTAGCACACCTATATCTACACGCTGGAAAACGCGACGACCAAGGCCGACCTCAAGCCCGACAGCTGCTGGGATCTGAAGGCGCTGCAGGCCGAAGCGGCGGCGAAGTAAGCCGCGCCGTTTGAAGCATCACGAGGTGGCCGGATCGTTCCGGCCACCTCTTTTCCCGTTGCCACTCCATTTTCGCTTGAACGACAGCAGCAGCCGATGACCTTTCGTGAACGCCTCCAGGCCTGGCGCTACAATCTCGTGCCCGACCATCTGGTCGGCGAGATCCTGACCAAGCGCTGGACCGACAACGCCATACCGTTCCTGGCGCTGGTGGCGACGCTCGGCGTGTTCGGCTCGATCATTCCGGGTTTCTTCAAGCTCAATTCGCTGCAGGAATCGACCCGCCAGCTCGGCGAATTCTCCCTGGTCGTCATCGGCATGACCGTGGTGATGCTCGGCGGCGGCATTGACCTCTCGGTCGGCTCGATCTTCGCGCTGTCCTGCTTTTCCGCCGTCTATGTCTTCTTCATCCTCGATCAGTCGATCTGGCTGGCCTTGGCTGCCGCTTTGGCCACCGGGCTCGTCTTCGGCGCCATCAACGGTTACCTCGTCGGATATCTGAGGCTGCGCGCCTTCCTCACCACGCTGGTCACCTTCATCTTCGGGCGGGCGCTGTTCGACATTCTGGTCAGCACCTATGCCGCCGATGTCCAGCTTTCCCAGGCCTCGTCCGACGTGCTCGACTTTATCGGCGACGGCACGTTCTGGGGCCTCTCGGTGTCGGTCTGGCTGGCGATCATCCTCGCCATCATCACGCATATAGCGCTGACGCGCTCGCGGCCGGGCTGGCATGTGCTGGCGGTTGGCGGGTCGCGCCGCTCGGCGCACAATGCCGGCATCCGCGTGCGCCGCACCGTCTTCATGACCTATGTCTTTTCAGGCTTCTGCTCATCGATCGGCGGCTTCCTCATCGCATGCCGGTTGAGCGGCGCAGGGCCGGGCACTGGTCTTAACCTGGAAATCATGGCGCTGACGGCGGCGGTGGTCGGCGGCGTCAGCCTGGGCGGCGGACGCGGCTCGGTGGTCAAGGGCCTGATGGGCGCCATCATCGTGCTCACCATGACCAACGGGCTGATCCGGCTGGGCTACGGCACCGGCACCAACCAGATGGTGCTAGGCATCCTGCTCGCGGTCGCCGTCACCATCGATATCCGCTGGCTGAAGAACCGCCACAAGGTGCTGAACGAGGTCTATGTCGCGCCGGTCCACCTCAGGATGGGCGTCACACAATCGGCCGCGCCCGGCTCCGGCACGCCCTACGAACTCGATAACCGGCTGTCGGCCGCGGACCATATCGGGCTCGGCGAGCTGGAGGGGCCCGAGGACGTCATCCTCGACCGCGACGACCATCTCTATTGCGGCACGCGCCATGGCGAGATCGTCCGCTTCTTCGCGCCGGACTATGTAAAATCGGAAGTGTTCGCCCATATCGGCGGCTTTCCGCTGGGCCTCGCCTTCGACAGGCAAGGCAATTTGATCAGCTGCGTCGGCGCCATGGGGCTCTATTCGGTCTCGCCGGAGCGGGACGTGAAGCGCCTGTCGGCCGAGACCGCCCGCTCCTGGACCTCGATCGTCGACGATGCCCGCCTGCGCGACCCGAATGACT
>JAFKFE010000316.1 GCA_017308345.1 Alphaproteobacteria bacterium
GGATCAGCAGCGCCGGCAGCACGTAGAAGGAGAAGAAGGTATCCATGCTTATTCCGCCGCCTGCTTGAAGCCGCTCTTGGCCAGCGCCGAGCATTCAGCCATCACGGCCGACGCCCGCGCGATCGGGTTGGTCAGGTAGAAGTCTTTCACCGAGGAGGTGAAGGTGCCCTTGTTCAGCCGTCCCCCGAGCTTCGCCACTTTCGCGATGTCGTCGCCGCTGCCGGCTTGCACCTGATCGATGCGGGCGAGATGCGGGAATTCGCCATAGAGCGTGGCGCGCAGTTGCGCCAGCGAATCGAAGGGCAGCTTCTTGCCGAGCACGTCGGAAAGCGCCCGCAGGATCGCCCAGTCCTCGCGCGCCTCGCCCGGAGCGAAGCCGGCGCGGTTGGTCTGCTGCACGCGGCCTTCGGTGTTGACATAGGTGCCCGACTTCTCGGTGTAGGCGGCAGCCGGCAGGATGACGTTGGCGCGGTGCGCGCCGGCGTCGCCATGCGTGCCGATATAGACAACGAAGGCGCCGCCGGTTTTCGACATGTCGATCTCGTCGGCGCCGAGCAGGAACAGAATATCCGTGTCGCCGAGCATCCCGGCAACATTCTTGCCGCCCTCGCCCGGCACGAAGCCGACATCGAGGCCGCCGACTCTTGCCGCGGCGTTGTGCAGCACGGCGAAGCCATTCCAGTCGGCGGTGACCGCATTGACGGCGGCGGCAAGCTTTGCCGCCTGGCCGAACACCGCCGCACCATCTGTGCGCGCCAGCGCGCCCTGGCCGACAATGATCAGCGGATGCGTGGCCTTGCTCAGCACCTCGAAGAACTTGCCGTTGCCGTCGGCAAGGTCCTTCAGGGATTCGGGGCCGGCGCCGATCAGCTCGTAGTCGTAGCGTGTGTCGCCGATCTCACCGATCACGCCGACCGGCAGATTGCCGACGCGCCAGCGCTTGCGGATGCGCGCGTTGAGCACCGAAGCCTCGAAGCGCGGATTGGCGCCGATGATCAGCACCGCATCGGCCTGCTCGATGCCTTCGATGGTCGGGTTGAAGATGTAGCTGGCGCGGCCAAGCGACGGATCGAGCGCTGCGCCATCCTGGCGGCAGTCGATGTTCTTCGAGCCAAGCGCGGCCATCAGGAGCTTGAGCGCGTACATCTCCTCGACCGCCGCAAGATCGCCGGCGATCGCGCCGATCCGCTCCGGGGCCGTCTTCGATATCTGTTCCTTGATCGCGGCGAAGGCTTCGGCCCAGCTTGCCGGAACGAGCTTGCCGTCCTTGCGCACATAGGGGCGATCGAGGCGCTGCGTGCGCAGGCCGTCCCAGATGAAGCGGGTCTTGTCGGAGATCCACTCCTCGTTCACCGCCTCGTTGACGCGCGGCAGGATGCGCATCACTTCACGGCCTCTGGAATCGACGCGGATCGCCGAGCCGACGGCGTCCATGACGTCGATCGATTCCGTCTTGGTCAGCTCCCACGGCCGCGCCTGGAAGGCGAACGGCTTGGAGGTCAGCGCGCCGACCGGGCACAGATCGATGACGTTGCCCTGCAGCTCCGACGTCATCGCCTGTTCGAGATAGGTGGTGATCTCGGCATCCTCGCCGCGGCCGATCAGGCCGAGCTCGGAAATGCCCGCGACCTCGGTGGTGAAGCGGACGCAGCGCGTGCAGTGGATGCAGCGCGTCATGATCGTCTTGACCAGCGGGCCGATAT
>JAFKFE010000317.1 GCA_017308345.1 Alphaproteobacteria bacterium
ACTCCAAGACGTTTCCGTCCTATGCCATCACCGGCCCCCGCGCCTATCAGAGGCTGTGGCGTTGGACCTTCGAGAGCGACCCGCCGTCGAGCTGGTACACCTCGATCACCAATATGGGCATTTTCGGCTTCCTCTACATCGCCATCTGCCTGGCGCTCGGCCTGTTCCTCGCCATCCTGCTCGATCAGAAGATCCGCGGCGAAGGCGTCTTGCGGCCGATCTACCTCTATCCGATGGCGCTCTCCTTCATCGTCACCGGCGTCGCATGGAAGTGGTTCCTCGACCCCGGCCTCGGCCTGGAGCAGACGCTGCACCAATGGGGCTGGACGAGCTTCCATTTCGACTGGATCAAGAACAAGGATTTCGTCATCTACACGGTGGTGATCGCCGGCGTCTGGCAGGCCTCCGGCTTCATCATGGCGATGTTCCTGGCCGGGCTTCGCGGCATCGACGGCGAGATCATGAAGGCGGCGCAGATCGACGGCGCTTCCACCTTCCAGCTCTACCGCCGCATCGTCATTCCGCTGCTGCGGCCCGTTTTCCTGTCGGCCTTCATCGTGCTCGCGCACCTCGCCATCAAGTCCTATGACTTGGTGGTGGCGCTGACCAGCGGCGGGCCCGGCGGCTCGGCCTGGCTGCCGTCCAACTTCATGTATGAGTTCACCTTCAAGCGCAACGAAATGGCGGTCGGCTCGGCGAGCGCGGTGATCATGCTGATGACGCTGACCGCGATCATCGTGCCTTATCTCTATTCCGAGCTCAGGGAGAAGCCGCGATGAGCGCCGTCACCTCGCCCGCCCGTCCGGCTTCGAGCGGCATGAGCGCCAGGACGCTCAACCGCATCGTCATCTACGGCCTGCTCGCGCTGTTCGCGATCTTCTACCTGATGCCGCTCTTCGTCATGCTGGTCACCTCGTTCAAGACCATGGACGAGATCCAGAACGGCAACATGCTGTCGCTGCCGCAATCGCCGACCATCGAGCCGTGGTTCAAGGCCTGGGGCCAGACCTGCGTCGGCCTCACCTGCGCCGGCATCAAGGGCTACTTCTGGAACTCCATCAAGATGGTGGTGCCGGCGGTGCTGATCTCGACGCTGCTTGGCGCTTTGAACGGCTATGTGCTGACCAAATGGCGCTTCCGCGGCCACACGCTGGTCTTTGCCATGATGCTGTTCGCCTGCTTCATCCCGTTCCAGTCGGTGCTCCTGCCGATGGCGACGATCCTCGGCAGCCTCGGCCGCTTCGGCGTCACCTTGCAGAACGCGACCGGGTTCAATTTCGGCCTCGGCAATTCGACGGTGAACCTGGTCTTCGTCCACGTGGTCTACGGCCTCGGCTTCACCACTCTGTTCTTCCGCAACTATTACGAGGCCTTCCCGACCGAACTGGTCAAGGCGGCACAGGTCGACGGCGCGTCCTTCTTCCAGATCTTCCGCCGCATCATGCTGCCGAACTCGATGCCGATCTTCGTCGTCACCGTCATCTACCAGTTCACCAACATCTGGAACGACTTCCTGTTCGCTTCCGCCTATGCCGGCACCGGCGACGTGATGCCGATGACGGTGGCGCTGAATAATGTCGTCAACACCTCGACCGGCGTCGTCGAATACAATGTCAACATGGCGGCGGCGATGATCGCCGCGCTCCCCACCCTGATCGTCTATGTCGTCGCCGGCCGCTATTTCGTGCGCGGGCTGA
>JAFKFE010000318.1 GCA_017308345.1 Alphaproteobacteria bacterium
CGGCCAGCGCGGCAGCGTCGGACTGATTGACGAACACGACGTCGAAATGTCCCTTGTCGCGTCGCGCCGAAAGCAGTCTGTACGTCCCGCCATAGCAATCATGGGGCGCGACAACCAGATCGTCACGACCGGCAAGCGACAGAACGAGATCGACCGCCGCCATGCCGGATGACGTGATGACCGCGCCGATGCCGCCCTCGAGCTTGGCCAGCGTGTCGGCGAGAACGTCCCGGCCAGGATTGGCGGTGCGGCTGTACTCGTAGCCGCGGTGCTTCTCGAAGCCGGAAAAGGCAAAGGTGCTGCTGAGATAGAGCGGCGGTGTCACCGCTCCATAGTTCGCGTCGGAAGCGATGCCGTTAGCTGCCGCAACGGTCCGGCGATCTCGCTCTCGCATCCTTCTGTCTGTCCGCCCCCTTCTAGCATCCCTTGGTGCTCCCCTTGGCCAGCGGCAACTTTTGGCGGTTATGTTGGACGATGACAAACGAATAATATTGCTCGCTTAGCGCAAAAATTTTGTACTTAATGGGACAGAAAACAACTGTTCCCGGGCAGTGACTCACTCGTTATCAATATGGTCGGAAGGCGTGGGAAGTAATTGTCGCGTGAGGGAGGCAGCGTTGCTCCGATCTGCGATCGTGTCGTTTCTGGTTGCTGGATTTTCATCCTTGGCGGCTAGACTCCGAGGAGTGTCCGACCTAGGCGCGACCCTCTGGCGCCCAATTCGCCCAACATCCTCCAGCCGCACGTGCGATGTCTTTCAGGAGGCGCGGCTTTGCTGGAGGCTCGTCAAACGCGGCCGACCCCTCCTACCTGCAATCGGCATTGACGGGGGACCCGTGTCATTTCCGTTCGAGCCACCAACTCACGGCCATCGGTCGACCGCAGCAGCGGAGCGCATCTTCAATGGCCGATCGTGGGCGCGTCACGTCGCAACGTCCAGGAAGGGTTCGGTGACCGACCGGACCGTCCGAGGCAGGACGGGGGCCGAGCGCTAGCATGCCGGAAGCCCGAAGCCTCGCAGTATTGCTGGTCAGCACGTGGGCCTTCACGGTCTGCTTCGCCGTCTGGATGATGTTCGGCGTGACCGGAATCCCGATCCGCGAGGAACTCGGGCTCGACGCCACGCAATTTGGGCTTCTTACGGCGACCCCGGTCCTGACCGGCGCGCTCTTCCGCCTGCCGCTCGGCATCTGGACCGACCGGTTCGGCGGGCGGCTCATCATGCTGCTTCTGCTGGTCGGCTGCGCCGTTCCGTTGTGGCTGTCGTCCTATGCGACCGCACTCTGGCAGCTTCTACTGCTCGGCCTTGCGCTCGGTCTCGTCGGCGCGTCCTTTTCCGTAGGCACGCCCTATGTGGCACGTTTCTTCCCGAAGGAGCGCCGCGGCTTCGCCATGGGTTTTTTCGGCGCCGGCACCATCGGCGCGGCGCTCAACATGTTCGTGGCGCCCGTCCTGATCGACAATTACGGGTGGCAGGCGGTGCCCAAAGCCTATGCCGTCTGCCTCCTCGCGACCGCAGCGGTTTTCTGGATCTTCTCAGCGCCCGATCCCGGCGCTGGCAAGGCCGCCTCCTCCGTATGGCAACAGCTGGCGGTGCTGGGCGATCCTCGCGTCTGGAAATATTGCCAGTATTATTCGATCGTGTTCGGAGGCTTCACGGCGCTCTCGGTGTGGATGCCTCAGTATTTTCGCAGCGAGTACGGCTTTTCCATCGCCCAGGCATCGCTGCTTGCCGCGAGCTTCTCGCTGCCAGGCGGAGCTTTCAGGGCGCTGGGCGGCTGGCTTTCCGATCGCTTCGGTGCCCATGCCGTCACCTGGTGGGTCCTGTGGCTTGCCTGGATTTGCCTGTTTCTTCTGTCCTACCCGAGAACGCAGTTGACCATTTTTACCGTCAAGGGGCCAGTGAGCTTCGCCATCTGGCTTGTGCCATGGCTGTTCACGCCGCTCCTGTTCGGGCTCGGCATCGCTTTTGCCTTCGGCATGGCCTCGACCTTCAAATACATCGGCGACGATTTCCCCGACTCGATAGGCGCGGTGTCGGGCATCGTCGGCATGGCGGGCGGCCTTGGGGGCTTCCTGCTTCCGATCATGTTCGGTGCCATCCTCGACCTGCTTGGAGTCAACTCGAGCTGCTTCATGCTGCTTTACGGGATCGTCTGGGTATCGCTGATCCTGATCTATCTGACCGAGGTGAGGCGCGCCCCGGTCATGGGCGAAGNTGAACCCTTCGCGGACGGCCATGGCGAGCTGCGCGACGAAGACCGGATGTGGGAGGAAGGCTACCGGCAGCGCTGGCAGCACGACAAGATCGTGCGTTCCACACACGGCGTGAACTGCACCGGCTCCTGTTCCTGGAAGATCTACGTCAAGAGCGGCGTGGTCACCTGGGAGACGCAGCAGACGGACTATCCGCGCACGCGTCCGGGCATGCCCAATCACGAGCCGCGCGGCTGCTCGCGCGGGGCCTCCTACAGCTGGTATCTCTATAGCGCCAGCCGCATCAAGTATCCGATGGTGCGCGGCCGGCTCGTGAGCGCCTGGCGCGAGGCGCGCAAGACGCTCGGACCCGTCGAGGCTTGGGCCGCGATCGTCGGCGATGACAAGGTCGCAAAATCCTACAAGGCGATGCGTGGC
>JAFKFE010000319.1 GCA_017308345.1 Alphaproteobacteria bacterium
GACGGGCGCCAACAAGGGGGTGCTTCGGGCCTTCGTCGCCATGGCGCAGACGCTGGTGGTGATCACCGCCGGCATCGACCTGTCGGTCGGCATGATCCTGCTTCTCACCAATTGCCTGGCCTCCTGGCTGGTGGTCGGCACGCCGCTGGAGACCGCGCTCGGCGTGATCGCGGTCCTGGCGGCGGGGCTGGTCTGCGGGGCGATCAACGGCGCCATCGTCATTTACGGACGCCTGCAGCCGATCGTCGCCACCATCGCCACCGGCGCTGTCTATTACGGCATCGGGCTCCTGCTGCGGCCTTTCCCTGGCGGATCTGTCAATGAGGATCTTGCCGATGCGCTGACCGGAAAGCTGTTCGACGTGATCCCGACTTCGCTCGTCGCGCTGCTGGTCGTCGTGCTGGTCGTCTGGGTGCCGTTCAGCCGCTCGGAGTTCGGCCGCGCGGCCTATGCCGCCGGCTCGTCGGAAACCGCGGCCTACATGTCGGGCGTGCCGATCCGGCGCGGCAAGTTCATCGCCTATGCGCTGGCCGGCCTGCTTGCCTCGGTCGGCGGCCTGTTCCTCACCTTCTTCACCTATACGGGCGAGGCGGCCTATGCCAGCGGCAACGCCTATACGCTGTTTTCGATCGCAGCCGTCGTGCTGGGCGGCGTGTCGCTGTTCGGCGGCAAGGGCAGCGCCATCGGCGCGATCTTCGGTGCGCTCGCCTTCCGCACCATCGGCGACCTCTTGTTCGTGTTCGACTTCGATCCGCTCTGGCAGCCGCTGTTCCAGGGCGTTATCCTGCTGATCGCGGTCAGCCTCGGCGCCTTCGCGCTGTTTCGGGTGCGCAACCGGCTGGAGTGGTTCCTGTGAGCGAGACGACACTCGGAGGCATTGCCGGCCGCATGCCCAAATTTCTCCGCCGCGCCGATCCTGCGGTGGTGACGGCCTTCGCCTGCATCGTGATCCTGCTGCTGCTCGGCAGCCTCTATTCGCGCAGCTTCCTGTCACCGGAATATCTGCTGCAGCAGTTGAAGGTCGCGTCCTTCCTCGGCGTCATCGCCACCGGCATGATGCTGGTCATCCTGCTCGGCCAGATCGACCTCTCCGTGCCGTGGGCCGTGGCGGCGGGCGCCATGATGGCCTGCGCGGCCGCCGCCTATGGGCCGGTCGGCGTCGCTTTGGCCATTCCCTTCGGGGTCCTGTGCGGTGTGGCGATCGGCATCGTCAACGGCATCGGCGTCGCCTATCTGCGCATTCCCTCGATGATCATTACCTTAGCCACCAATGCCGTGGCGCAAGGGCTGATGGTGGTCTATACGGGCGGCTTCTCGCCACAGGATTCAGCGACGGCGGCGATGCGCTATCTTGCAACCGGTTTCACCATCCCGGGCGTTCCCAACGCCGTCATCATCTGGGCGCTGATCGGCGCCGCGATGGTCTTCGTGCTGACCCGCACCAGCTTCGGCCGCGCCGTCTACGGCATCGGCAACCGCGAGCGCGCGGCCTATCTTTCCGGCATCGACACGCGCCGCATCGTGCTGATCGCCTTCGCCGTCTCCGGCGGGCTGTCGGCCTTCGGCGGCGTGCTTCTGGCCGGCTATGCCTCGAAGGCGGCGCAGTCGATGGGCGACGCCTATCTGCTGCCGTCGATCGCCGCCGTCGTGCTGGGCGGCACGTCGATCCTTGGCGGGCGCGGCTCCTATCTGGGC
>JAFKFE010000320.1 GCA_017308345.1 Alphaproteobacteria bacterium
CAGGTGACGGGCCGCGCCGGCCGCACCGGCAAGAAGAGCCTTGGCCTCCTGCAGACTTATCAGCCGGACCATCCGGTGATGCGGGCCATCGTCTCCGGCGATTCGGAGGCTTTCTACGAGCGCGAGATCGCCGAGCGCGAGCGGGCAGGGCTGCCGCCGTTCGGCCGGCTCGCCGGCATCATCGTGAGCGCGGCGACACGAGGCGAGGCGGAAAGCCATGCACGGGGCTTGCGCCGCACGGCGCCGAGCGCCTCTGACCTCTTCGTGCTCGGCCCGGCCGAAGCGCCGCTGTCGCTGATCGGCGGCCGCCACCGTTTCCGCCTGCTGGTGCAGGGCGAGCGGCGCGCCGACATGCAAGGCTTCATCCGTGCAATGCTGGCGGAAGGGCCGAAGCCGCGCGGCTCGGTCAGGGTGCAGGTCGACATCGACCCGCAGAGCTTTTTGTGAGAGGGGGGTGAACTAAGTGCCCTGCGAGGCGACATCGTCCTTTGCCTTCCGGACCGGGCCTGTTCCAGGGCGGCCTGCAAGGGCTGCGGGTCGATCTCTGCCAAAAGGTCGCCTGCATGCACGTTCTGGCCATCGACGAAAATCAATCTTGACCAACTGGCCATCGGTCTGGCTGGTGACCGTGACGCTACGCGGCGGAGCTTCGGTACCCGGACCGAGTTGGAAAACGGGAACGCCAGCCCGGTGGGCCATGCTCGCCACAACGGGGACGGCCACATCCGCTGCCGTTGCGCTACCAATCCCGGCGTGAGGCTGGAAGCCAGATGCAAGCAAAGCTGCGACGCCAGCCCGACGCGCTCGGGAACGTCGGAATCAGCCGACTGTCTTCTCGGTTCTCCTGCCCGCCCGGTTCTTAACAAACGCGCACGGCGTTCCTGTCTATCGACGGTCCCAGGATAGCACTTCGCGGTTCCCAATCCTACAAGTGCCTAACCGCGGCTTACCGATTTGTAAGGTGAAAAAGCCGCCAGTTCAGCTTCGCACAAGTGTAGTTGGGGACGATCCCGCACCTGGCTAATGCAGGTGAATCGGATCGGGGACCATGGGGATGTTGGCGAGGAAAAGCGAAGGAGCCGTCGAAGGCACGCCTACACAATCTGGGAAAAGTGAAAATCCAGCGCCCATTGACGGTAAGGCACCTATCGTAAGAGCCGTCTTCGAAGGGCGAGAGATCTCTCCTTTATGGAATAGCCTGTTCGGCCGGGTTTCGGCCGATATCACCGACGCCGCCGCATTCTTGGACGTCTCCATCCTGCTTCAAGCGATCGGCGAGGAAGACAAGGCGGCGCTCAGTCAAAAGGCGGCACTCGAGCTCAAGCGGACATACCGCATTCGCAACGGCAGTGGTGCCGGATTGAACGTGCTCGTCTTCGTCACCGCCGGCGACTTCATGGCCAATACACCAATCGAATTCCTGCTCGAGGACTCTGACACCAACATCCTTCTCCACTACGTCGACGCCGAAATGCCAGACCTCAAGGATGTGCCCGAGCATGACGTGGCTTTCGTCGCCGTCGGCGAGTCGGAAGCAAACCTTCCGGTATTGTCCAATCTCGACCGGCTTCTGCGCGATTGGCCCGGCCCGATAATAAACAATGCGCCGCGTCACATCATGGCTTTATCAAGAGACGGAGTTGCAGAAGCACTTAAAGACGAAGCCTCGGTGCTCGCGCCCACAGCGGTGCG
>JAFKFE010000321.1 GCA_017308345.1 Alphaproteobacteria bacterium
GATGAAAAAGCCTTGGCGGGTATCACCATCAAGGTATTCAGCCAGAACGTCCTGCCGCTTGTCGTGGTCAACATCACACTGAAAATACATAGTCTTATCTCCTTTTGTGAATATATCATGCTCCGCTAATATAATATTGTAAAGTACTTTCTAATATTAATTTATCCACATCCTGCAATACGGATATTTACCCTTAAAGCCTTTAACCTTCTCACCTGTTGGACTCTCATAGCCATTAAGCGTACCGTCCGGGCCCACCGGAGGGATTCATGGCTGGCACTCGCGACCTGCACGGCATGACCATTGATGAGCTTGATAAGCTGATTGCGGACGCCACCGCTGTTCGCGACAGGAAGCTGGCGGAGCAGATAGCTTCGCTGGAAAAGAACCTCGCCCAGTTGCGCGCCAAGCGGGCGGGCGGGGAGGAGCCGAGCCAAAAAGCCCGGCGCGCAGTGCCGCAGTTCAAATACTGGATACGCAGCAAGCAGAAGGGCTGGACGGGCAGGGGTGGGAAAAAGGCGGAAGAAGCCTTTCGCGCGCATTTCGAGCCGGGTAAAGAATTGAAAGACTACCGGGTCAGGCCCGGCAATGAGGCCCCAGAGCGTACCGACGCCGATAGGTATTGAAGTGCGAATAACGCCAGAAGAACTGCTGAATTACGGCATTTTCCACCCGCTTGCGGTGGACCAGTACATGAAGGCGATGCAAGCGCAAACACGCTTCGTCCACTATTGCAGTGCCGAGACGGCCTTCCACATCGTGAAATCGAACAAGATGCGTCTTCGCAACGCGACCGTGATGAACGACTTCATGGAAATCGAGCACGGGAGCAGGTGTCTGGACGCGGCCTGGAGCAGCCCGGACGGCGAGCGATTCCGGCAGGTCATCGACGGCTTGTTTGACGGGATATCTGGGGAAATAGCGCACCTTCTGCGGGGATGGGTGCCCCTGTTCGGTAGGGAGACGTACATAAGTTGCCTCTCCGAGCATGGCGCGGACGAGGATGACCTTGGACGGCTGTCGATGTGGCGAGCTTATGGCGGCCCGTCCGGCGTGGCCGTGGTTCTCAATCCGGAGCCATTCTACTCGTCCAGTACGGTGCTGGGCGCAGTATCGTCGCCGGTCGCTTATCTGCACGAGGCCGATTTCATCGCCCAGTTCAATCGCGTGACCGACGGCATCCAGACCCATAAAGCCATGCTGCAGGCCAATGGCCGGCAAGCCCTTATCAACTCGCTGTTCAACGCCTTCCGCTTCGCCGTGCTGTGCACAAAGCATCCAGGCTTCAAGGAGGAGCGGGAGTGGCGGATTATCTTTGACCCGCGGTTCTCCACAGAGCACAAGCTTGTCCGCAGCGTAGAGCTTATACGCGGGGTGCCGCAGCTCGTTTATAGCATACCCTTCAAGGACTACCCCGAAGAAGGGTTTGTGGGCGCCGAGCTGCCAAAGCTGGTGGAGCGGATAATCATCGGCCCGACCGAATTTCCCGACCAACTTAGGGAAGCAACGATAGCGCTGCTGGAAGAGGCCGGTGTTCCGGACGCCGACAAGAAGGTGGTTTGCTCGACGATTCCGCTTCGACAGTAGGCCTGGGGCAAGGGGTTTAGGGGAATATGGCGAAGAAAGAAGCGAAAAAGCTGTGCTTTGTCGTCGGGCCGATCGGCGGTGACGACAGCGACGAGAGA
>JAFKFE010000322.1 GCA_017308345.1 Alphaproteobacteria bacterium
GCTGCCTCTTCGTGGCGCTGCTGTATTATTTCGAGGTTCGCGACCGCGAACGCCGCCTGGCCGCCGTGCGGGAGGAGGCTTTGTCGGCGCAGATGCGCGCGCTGCGCTACCAGGTGAATCCGCACTTCCTCTTCAACACGCTGAACTCCATCGCCGGGTTGATCGAGGAAGGTTCGGCCACCCGGGCCGAGCGCATGGTCCTGTCGCTTTCCACCTTCCTGCGGACGACCCTGTCGCTCGATCCGATGCATGACGTTCCCCTGGCGGACGAGATCTCGCTGCAGGAGGAATATCTCGAGATCGAACGCGAGCGTTTCTCCGACCGGATGGCGTTCAGCATCGACATGCCCGCGGATGTGCATGGCGCGCTTGTGCCGAGCCTCATCCTCCAGCCGCTGATCGAGAACGCGATCAAACATGGCGTTGGCGCCACGGCCGGCAAGGTGGAGATCGCGCTACGGGCGCAGCGCGACGCGGACCGTCTTCGGGTCACGATCGAAAACGACATGCCGGTGGGGAGCAACGGCAAAAAGCCCGACGGCATGGGCGTCGGGCTGCGAAATGTCGCCGAGCGCCTGCATGCGCGTTTCCAAGGGGACGGGCTGTTCTGGTCAGGTCCCATCGCGCCTGGGCGCTATCGTGCGTCGATCGATCTGCCCTGGAGGCTCGCATGAACGAGACCGCCGGCCTCGTTGTTGGTTATGCGCCACGTATTCAACTCAGGCCGGTTTGGTTCGCCCTAAGAGAGGATGCATGGTGACAAAGTCCTCTTCTGACTGCGGCATCCGCCAGGCCGCCACCCGCTTCAGCCTAATCTACTGGGGTGGCGCACTCATTTCATCTGTCATTCTTTATATCCTGAAAATAGAAGACTTTTCGCAATATAATAGTCATGCCATATATTTTGCGGCGAAGTTCCTTCGATATGGGTTTGGATGGATTTGTACGAGTGCGATTTCTTATGCTCTGCTTCGTATAGATAGGTGGGCAAGGCGTCGCGGGCCGTCGGAAAGCTCCTTGCCGATTTTCATCGTGTCCTCGTTCTGTATCTCCCTGATAGCGGCGCCAGCGTGGGCCACTCTTGGTTATGCCATTCAAGCTTTCTACCCTTTACCGCAACTGGCCGAGCACAACTGGAATAGTTTCATCAACGACACAGCCCTTGGCGCAGCCCTGTTTTTTGGGTGGTCCTGTCTGTTCATGAGCCTCATCTTCAGTTTCGAACTCCATGACCGTGGACGTCGGCTGGCCGCTGCCCGCGAGGAAGCGTTATCCGCGCAGATGCGCGCGCTGCGGTATCAGGTAAATCCCCATTTTCTCTTCAACACGCTCAACTCCGTCGCGGGGCTGATCGAGGAAGGATCGGCGACGCGGACAGAGCGCATGGTTTTGTCGCTTTCAACCTTTTTGCGCACGACTTTGTCGCTTGATCCGATGCATGACGTGCCCTTGGCCGACGAACTCTCGCTTCAAGAAGAATATCTGGAGATCGAACAGGAGCGCTTCTCCGACCGGATGGCTTTCAGCATCAACGCGCCCGACAATGTGCTTGGCGCGCTCGTGCCGAGCCTCATACTCCAGCCGCTGATCGAGAACGCGATCAAGCATGGCGTCGGTTCCACGAGCGGCCAGGTGGAGATCGCGGTGCATGCACGTCGCGAGGCCAACAGGCTGCATCTGACG
>JAFKFE010000323.1 GCA_017308345.1 Alphaproteobacteria bacterium
GATATGAGCCGTCAAGCCATGTTTCGGACCGGGCGCGGTTTGTGCGGCCCGCCGCCACGCCGCCAATGGTGCGAATGCAATATTAGTAATGTTTAAAATGATAGTTTCTCCAAACCGATCTCATTAGCGTTTGTCTGCGACCCTCAGGCTGGCTTTTGGTGGTGAAAGACCATGCGCGGGGCAGGCTGGATCAGAGGGCTGCGGGAGGCGGAGGCGCGGCAACTGCGCCGTGAGATCGATCGGCTCGAGCGGGGCCTTATCGAGGCCGCCAATTCGAAAGCCAAATGGAACCTTCACGAGGTTGCGCATACGCTGCGTTGGCAGAAAGCCCGGCTTCGGAGGCTGGAGGAGTGCCTGGCCGCAATGCCGCGCGGAAAGACGGTTTCGGGTAGATCCTGACCGTCGCGGGCCCGTCGGCGCATGTCGCCATGTCCGGCTCCAGCAGGGTCGGGCGGCTGGAAAAGTGGCGCGATCGCGGAATTACGGCCCACCGCGTGATCGTTAGAGTTCCTTACGCGGCGGAATGATCCGCCGAGGCCGGCGTCCATCAGGCTCCTACCCATTCCCCCGCCCCCTGCGGGCGCCGGCCGCCTGATTTTCAAGACATGGCACGAGATGGACTTGCACGTCGTCGCGGCGACGGCGGATCTCAGAATTTATAGCTGAAATTCACGCCGAGCGTCTGCAACTTCACGTCCTGGTCGCGCTCGGTGAAGGTGTCCGAAGCATCGAAATGCTCCTTGCCGAAATCGTAGTAGCGGTATTGCGCGCCGACGACGACATTGTTGGTCAACGCGTAGTCGACGCCGGCGCCGAGCGTCCAGCCGGTGCTGGTGCGGGTGCGGGCATAGCTCGTGCCTGCCGCCTGCGAGGTTTCAATGCCGGCGAATGCAATGCCGCCAATGCCATAGATCAGCAGGCGATCCACCGCATAACCGGCCTTGGCATCGACCGATCCGAACCACTTGACGTCGGTGCCGAACGTGTTTGCCGGGCCGGCGTCGGCGGTACCGTCGATCGAGGCATAGTTGAGATCGGCCTCGGCGCCGAGCACGGCCTGGTCGAACTGCCATAGCCCGGCAACGTGACCGCCGACGAAACCACCGTCGATGTCGGGCTTCGCCGAAAACGAACCGCCATCATTGCCGGTGATGTCGGACCGGCCCCAGCCGTAGCCGGCCTGCATGCCGGCATAGTAGCCGGTCCAGTCGAACCCCGGCGCGGTCATCGGCAGATCGGCGCCCAGATCCGCCGCCCAGGCAGACCCGGGCAGCAAGGCAAGAAGGCCGGCACTGGCAAGCGTCAGTCGACGCATCGAGCGCTCCGAAATGGCGGTTCCGAAAGACTCCTGGGCACAGACTAGTCCCATTCGGCGTGAAACGGAATTGCATCTGTGCAACAGTGGTTTACGACCTGACACTCTGGCTCCGGAGGCCGACATTTGCCAAAGTGGCCCACGCAGAGGACTCAGCCAATGACGAACGCCCAGCCGACAAGCGCCGCAAAACCGAAGCCGTGGACGGAGGTGGCGACGCATCTTGTCGATGTCGCGATGGGACGCAGGCCCGCCGACCTGGTTATCCGCAACGGGCGCTGGGTGAACGTCCATTCGGGCGAGATCATCCCCGGCACGGACATCGCGATCGCCGCCGGCCGCTTCGCCTATTGCGGGCCGAATGCC
>JAFKFE010000324.1 GCA_017308345.1 Alphaproteobacteria bacterium
TCCTCGGTGAGCTCGCTGGCGCCCGCGCGGCTGGCAAGCAAGGCATCGTCGAGCAGGCGCATCATGTCGGCGATGTCGCCGATGGCGCGATCGCGCTCCGCGCTTTCGGGAATATGGTCGACACGCAGCCGCAGCCGGGTGGCGAAGGTGCGGACGTCATGCGAAATGCCGCCGAGCATCGCCATGCGGGCGCGCAGCAGCTGCGACAGCCTGGTCTCCAGGCGGTTGAAGGCGGCAATCAGCGCCTGGATTTCGGGCGCGCTGGTTCGCGCCTGCGGCAGGAGAACCGGCGGTCCGGCGAGGTCGATGCGATCGACGGCGGCGGCAAGCCGGGCCAGCGGCCGCGTTTCGCGATGCATGATCAGGAGCGCCACCAGCGCGATCAGGGTTCCGAACAGGCCGGCGCCGAAGCCGACGGGCAGGCCGATCCGGTTGATGCTGAGCGGGTTCATCGTGTCGATCGTCAGCGTTCCGCCAGACTTCAGCCCGATGCGGAATTGCAGCCGGTTGGCGGAGGTGGAGAACAGCCGCGGGAACAGTCGTTGGGGGATCGAGGCCGGTGGCGATGTGATCGACAGGGAGCGGTCGCCCAGCGCCGCCGCATAGGCCTTGCGCAAATCTTCATCGACCGGGGCGTCGGGAAGGGCAGCGCCCGCATCGCCGGCGCCGGCATCGTCCAGCCGGGCCTCGATCATGCCGGACGAGACGGCGTCGAGCACCCGCTGCCGCTCGGCGCCCGGCGTGTCCTCGACAAGCTCGACCAGAGCCGCGACCTGGCGCGGCGGGAGGCGTGTGCCGACGCCGTCGCGGTCATGCGAGCTGTAGAGCAGGGCGATCGCCCCGATCCATACGACCAGCAGCGCGGTGACGACGATCATGGTGATGCGCGCCGCAAGGCTCAACCGCAGCATCACGGCACCGTCTTGACCGGCGCGGTGAACAGGTAGCCGCCATTGCGCACCGTGCTGATCAGATTGGAACCGGGACTTGACGTATCGAGCTTGCGGCGCAGCCGCGACACCAGCATGTCGACCGTGCGGTCGAACGGGTCGGCGCTGCGGCCGCGCATCCAGTCGAGGATCTGGTCGCGCGTCAGCACGCGGCGCGGGCGCTGCACGAAGCAGGCCAGGAGGTCGAACTCGGCGCTTGTCAGCGCCAGCGCGCCGTCGCCGTTGCTCAACTGCCGGGCATCGAGGTCGACGACGAAGCGGTCGAAGGCCAGGCGTCGTGATGCCGCCGCTTGCGGCTGCATGCCGCTGCGCCTGAGCAGGGCGCGCACGCGGGCCAGCAACTCGCGCGGCCCGAACGGCTTGGCGAGGTAGTCGTCGGCGCCCATTTCGAGCCCGACCACCCGGTCGATCTCGTCGCTCTTGGCGGTCAGCATCAGGATCGGAATCGTGCCCTGCGCCCTGATCCTGCGGCAGATCGACAGCCCGTCCTCGCCGGGCAGCATCAGGTCGAGCACGACCAGGTCCGGGCTTATGCGGGCGCATGCCGCGTCCATGGCGACGGCGTCCTCCGCTTCCTCGACGCCAAAGCCTTCCTTGCGCAGCAGCTCGCCTACGAGCTGGCGGATATCGGGGTCGTCCTCGACGATCAGGATGGGGGCGCCCATCCTGGTTTTGTCGGTCATTACGGGAGGATGCGCAAGCAGAACAGCGTGTTTTTACAAACTGTTA
>JAFKFE010000325.1 GCA_017308345.1 Alphaproteobacteria bacterium
CCCACTTGGGGGGAGATCAGACATCATGCCGGCTTTCGCCAATCGCCAACGCCGCAAGATTGAGCGAGGCGCCGAAACTGCCAATCTCCCCCCTTGCGGGGGAGATGTCCGGCAGGACAGAGGGGGGCGCCGTAGAGCGCTACGCTCAAAGCACTGCGGAGGCGCCTATGCCTGACCGCTCCTTCCTCAACTGGCCCTTCTTCGAAGACCGCCACCGCGCTCTCGCCAAAGACCTCGACGCCTGGTGCGCGACAAACCTTCCTGTCGACCATCACGATGTCGACGCCGCCTGCCGCGACCTGGTGATGAAACTCGGCCGCGACGGCTGGCTGAAGCCGACGGCGTTCGACCCGGCCAGTCCCGGGCCGCTCGATGTCCGCACGCTCTGCATCACGCGCGAGACGCTGGCGAGCCACGACGGGCTCGCCGACTTCGCCTTCGCCATGCAGGGACTGGGCACCGGCGCGATCACGCTGTTCGGCACGCCGGAGCAGCAGCGCTGGCTCACAAAGACGCGGGCCGGCGAGGCGATCTCGGCCTTTGCGCTGTCGGAGCCGCGCTCAGGGTCGGACGTCGCCAATATGGAGATGACGGCTGCCCACGAAGGCGACTTCTATGTGCTGTCGGGCGAAAAGACCTGGATTTCCAATGGCGGCATCGCCGACCTCTACATCGTCTTTGCCCGAACAGGCGAGGCGCCCGGCGCGAAAGGGATTTCGGCTTTCATCGTGCCGGCTAAGACGAAAGGTCTGAACGTCGCCGAGCGGCTTGAGGTTATCGCCCCGCATCCGCTGGCCAGGCTGTCATTCGAAGACGTCCGCGTCCCGGCTTCCGCCCTGATCGGCAAGCCCGGCGATGGTTTCCGCATCGCCATGTCGGTGCTCGACGTCTTCCGCTCCACGGTGGGCGCCGCGGCCCTCGGCTTCGCGCGCCGCGCGCTGGACGAGAGCGTCAGCAGAGCCGCCGAACGCAAACTGTTCGGCGCGCCGATGGCCGAATTGCAGATGGTGCAGGGCCACATAGCCGACATGGCGCTCGATGTCGACGCCGCCGCGCTGCTCATCTACCGCGCCGCCTGGACCAAGGACATGGGCGCCGCGCGGGTGACGCGCGAGGCGGCGATGGCCAAGCTGTTCGCCACCGACAAGGCGCAGGAGGTTATCGACAAGGCGGTGCAACTGCATGGCGGCGACGGCGTGCGCAAGGGCCACATCGTCGAGAGCCTCTATCGCGAGATCCGGGCGCTGCGCATCTATGAGGGCGCTTCCGACGTGCAGAAGGTGGTCATCGCCAGGCAGGTGATGGGTGGGGCGTGACGCGATGCCTCGCGAACCAGGTTTGAAATAGGGGGAGGCCAGACATGCACACGATCCTGCAGCCGGAAGGCTGGGCCAAGCCGATCGGCTACGCCAATGGCGTGGCCGCGCGTGGCCGGCTTGTCTTTATCGGCGGCCAGGTCGGCTGGAACGCCGAATGCAAATTCGAGACCGACGACTTCGTCGGCCAGGTGCGCCAGACGCTCGCCAATGTCGTTGCCGTGCTTGCCGAAGCCGGCGGCGAGCCGCGGCACATCACCTCGATGACCTGGTACTTCACCGACAAGGCCGAATATATCGGCAACCTCAAAGGCATAGGCGAGGCCTATCGTGACGTGATCGGCCGGCATTTTCCGGCGATGG
>JAFKFE010000326.1 GCA_017308345.1 Alphaproteobacteria bacterium
GAGATCGACCGCATCTGCCAGCGGCTCGGCCTGCCGGCCGATCCACGCAAGTTCTCACCGCATGTGACGCTGGCGCGCCTGCGCAATGCGAGCCCGCTCGATGTCGCGCAATATCTCTCGGCGCGCGGCAATTTCGCGGCGCTGCCCTTCCGTGTCGGCCGCTTCGTCCTGATGTCGTCGCGCGCTTCGGTCGGCGGCGGCCCTTACATCGTCGAGGAGGCCTGGCCGCTGGACAGCGAAGCGCTGGCCTCGAGCCGCTTCGCCAGCGCCTCCGACGCCTCGCGGATCATGCGGTAGACCGACGCGAAGGCCTCGGCGCCGTCATAATAGGGATCCGGCACGTCCGCGGCGTTTCCCGTGGCAAAATCCAGGTAGAGATGGACCCGGCCGCGCGCGGCGGGCGACGCCAGCGCCTCGAGGTTGCGCACATTCGCCCGGTCCATGCCGAGGATCAGGTCGAAGCGTGAAAAATCCTCCGGCCGCACCTTGCGTGCCCTTTGCCCTGAAATGTCGACGCCATGCGTCGCGGCCACCGCGATCGAGCGACGGTCGGGCTGTTCGCCGGCATGCCAGCCGCCGGTCCCGGCCGAATCGATCACCAGGTCTTCGCCACGCTCGGCGAGCACCGTGCGAAACACGCCCTCGGCTAGCGGCGAGCGGCAGATGTTGCCGAGGCAGACGAACAGAATGGAATTTATCGGCTTTATGCTCATTCGATATGCGCCGTTTGTGCATTTGGAACCCCAAAACCGCAAAGCAGCCTTGGGCGACTTGCACTATGGTGAGGGTCAAATTCGAAATAGCACGGGAAGTCAGCATGACGAGAGAAAAACTCAGCAGGGACGCTATCACCGCCGCGCTTGCCGAACTCGGCGGCTGGTCGCTCGCCGCCGACGGCGCGTCGATCAAGCGCAGCTTCGTCTTCAGGAATTTCTCCGAGGCCTTCGCCTTCATGACCCGCGTGGCGCTGGCCGCCGAGAAGATGGATCATCATCCCGACTGGTCGAATGTCTACAAGACCGTCGACGTGACGCTGAACACGCATGACGCCGGCGGCGTCACGGCGCTGGATATCGAGCTTGCGAAGAAGATGAACCGGTATTTCGGCTGAACTCTTGCAGCAGCCCCCCGCTTTCACCACATTTTCCCGCGGCGGGCCGACGCGCGCAACCATGCGCGCGGCTGCCAAGGAGATATGGATGGCGCAAGGACCCGGTTTCGACTACTTCGGCTTCGGCGGCAAGCTTGCCGGCGAAGGCGAGGTCCGCGAAAAATTCTGGCGCACCGCCAAGAAGGCGGCGCGGCAGATTCCGTTCATGGATGAAGTGGTCGCCGCCTATTACTGCGCCATGGACAAGGACACGCCGCTGCGCGCCAAGGCCACTCTGCTTGGCGCCCTTGGCTATTTCGTCCTGCCGTTCGATTTCATCCCCGATTTTGTCGTCGGACTCGGCTACACCGACGACCTTGCCGTGCTGACCGCCGCGATCACCGCCGTCAGCGCCCACATCACGCCCGCCCACAGGCAGGCCGCCAGGGACGCGCTGGCCGACAAGGGTTGACTTCGACAAGGGCTGACTTCGGTTGGCTTTATCCCCGCAAATCAGCGCGCGCGAAAAGACAAACTCTTGCCGTTTTCGTGGCATCCAACTCCGCCCGGGACGTCGCGCCGGCT
>JAFKFE010000499.1:0-1543 GCA_017308345.1 Alphaproteobacteria bacterium
TCTGCGCCTTCGCCTTGATCTTGCGCGCGGCCATGGCGATGGCCGCGCCCGCCACGGGCGTCGAGCGCGAGCCGTAAGTGCCCAGGCCGTAAGGCGCCGTGTCGGTATTGCCTTCCTCGACCATGATGTTGTCGGCGGGAATGCCGATCTCGGTGGCGATGATCTGGGCCCATGTCGTCTCGTGGCCCTGGCCCTGCGATTTCGTGCCCATGCGGGCGATGCCGGCGCCGGTCGGGTGCAGGCGGATCTCGCAGGAATCGAACATGGCGATGCCGAGGATGTCGCAGTTCTTCGACGGCCCGGCGCCGACGATCTCGGTGAAGAACGACACGCCGATGCCCATGATCTCGCGCGTCTCGCCGCGCTTGAAGGCTTCCCGCTTCGCCGCCTGCTCCTTGCGCAGCTCGGCATATTTCACGCTTTCCATCGCCTTGCGCATGGCCGTGTGATAGTCGCCGGAATCGTATTCCCAGCCCAGCGCCGAGTGGTAGGGGAACTGCTCCGGCTTGACGAAATTCTTCAGCCGGAGTTCCGCCGGATCCATGCCGAGCTTCTGCGCCAGTATGTCCATGGCCCGCTCGATGCAGTAGGCGGCCTCCGTCACCCGGAACGAGCAGCGATAGGCGACACCGCCCGGCGCCTTGTTGGTGTAGATGCCGTCCACCGCGAGATGCGCGACCGGGAAGTCGTAGGATCCGGTGACGATGTTGAAGAAGCCGGCCGGCCATTTCGACGGATCGGCGCAGGCGTCGAAGGCGCCGTGGTCGGCAAGCACGTGGACGCGCAGGCCGGTGACCTTGCCTTCCCTGGTCGCGGCGATCTCGGTCGTCATGTGGTAGTCGCGCGCAAACGAGGTCGCGGTCAGGTTCTCGATGCGGTCCTCGACCCATTTCACCGGCTTGCCGGTGACGATCGAGGCGACCGCCGCGCAGATATAGCCCGGATAGGCGCCGACCTTGTTGCCGAAGCCGCCGCCGATGTCGGGCGCGATGACATGGATCTTCTGCTCGGGAATCTTGGCGATCAGCGACACCACGGTGCGGATGACGTGCGGCGCCTGGAACGTGCCCCAGATCGTCAGTTCGCCCTTCACCTTGTCGAAGGAACAGATGCACTGGCATGTCTCCAGCGGCGACGGATGCGTGCGGTGGTAGGAGATCATCTCCTTGATCGTCACCTCCGCCTTGTTGAAGGCGGCGTCGGTCAGTTCCTTGTCGCCGACCGTCCACTCGAAGATGTGGTTGTGATGCTTGCGCGGCCCATGCGCGCCGTCCTTCTTGTCCTTGATATCCTCGCGCAGCAGCGGCGCGTCCGGATCGAGCGCCTTGAACGGATCGACGAGCACGGGCAGCGGCTCGTATTCGACCTCGACCGCCGCAACGCCGTCGTCGGCGGCATAGCGATCGGTGGCGACCACGAAAGCCACCTCCTGGTTCTGGAACAGCACCTTGCCGTCGGCCAGCACCATCTGCACGTCGCCGGCAAGCGTCGGCATCCAGGCGAGGTTCACCGTCTTCAGCGTCTCGGCGGTGATGACGGCCAG
>JAFKFE010000499.1:1613-14633 GCA_017308345.1 Alphaproteobacteria bacterium
TTGACGTCGTCGACATAATTGCCCTTGCCCTGGGTGAAGCGGATGTCCTCGACCCGCTTCCTCTTGCAGCCCATGCCTTCGAGTTTGGCCTCGCGCTCCTCGCGCGTGAGAGTCATGTCGTTCATTCCGCGGCCTCCTTGAATTCGGTGCCGTTGATCTTGGCGGCGGCGTATTGGATCGCCCTGACGATGTTCTGGTAACCGGTGCAGCGGCAGAGATTGCCGGCGATGCCGAAGCGGATCTCTTCCTCGGTCGGGTTCGGGTTCTCCTGCAGCAGCCGGTGCGCGCGGGTGATCATGCCCGGCGTGCAGAATCCGCATTGCAGCCCGTGCATCATGCGGAAGCCTTCCTGCAGCGCCGACAGCGTACCGTCCGGATTGGCGATGCCCTCGATCGTGGTGATCTCGGCGCCTTCGGCCTGAACGGCAAAGACCGTGCAGCTCTTCACCGACATGCCGTTCATGTCGATCGTGCAGGCGCCGCAATGCGTCGTCTCGCAGCCGATATGCGGGCCTGTAAGCTGCAGGTTCTCGCGAATGAAATGGATGAGCAGCGTGCGCGGCTCGACAAGCCCTTCGACGGGCTGGCCGTTCACCGTCATGCTGACCTGGGTCTTCTTGGCCTGGGCCATCTGGTTCCTCCCTAGCGAGCGGCTGCGGCGGCGCGCTTCAGCGCCCGCTCGACCATGATGCCGCCGAGATGTTTGCGGTATTCCGGCGGGCCGCGTCCGTCGCCGGCCGGGCTCATGATCGCCCTGGCCGCTTCGGCCGCCTTCCTCAGCGATGCGTCGTCGAGCGTGGTGCCGATTACGGCCGCCGCCGCGTCATCGGCCAGCAGCGCCGTCTCGGAAAGGTTGGTGAGGCCGATCGAGCAGGTCGCGACCTTGCCTCCCGCCATGGTCAGCACCACGGCTGCGGCCGCTGTCGCATAGTCGCCGATCTTGCGCTTCAGCTTCTCGTAAGCGTAGCCATGGCCGGCCGGCGGCACCGGTATCGAGACCGAGGTGAGGATCTCGCCCGGCTCGATGGCGGTGAAATAGGCGCCTTGGTAGAATTCGCTCGCGGCGATCGTGCGGCTGCCGTTCGGCCCTTCCAGCGTATAGTCGGCGCCGAGCGTCAGCATCAGGCCCGGCATGTCGTTGCCGGGATCGCCATTGGCGACGTTGCCGCCGATCGTGCCGCGATAGCGCACCTGCGGGTCGGCGATCAGCAAAGCCGTCTCGTGCAGGATCGGCAGGGAGGATGCGATCACGTTCGAAGCCAGCAATTCGTGCTGGGTCGTCATGGCGCCGATGACGATCCGGTCGCCGTCGCGAACGATCCGTTTCAGGTCGCCGATGCCGGCGAGGTCGACGAGATGGTCGGGCGTGGCGAGCCTCAGCTTCATCATCGGGATAAGGCTGTGGCCACCGGCCAACGGCCGCGCCTCGTCACCCAGTTCGATGAGCAGCTTTACGGCATCGGCGACGGATTCCGGCCGATGATAAGTGAATGGTCCCGGGATCATGCTTCCTCCTCTTCGCCCCTGGCCGCCCGGGTTCCATTTCGGTCCGGATTGGACTGGGGCTGTTTTGGAGGAAGGCTGCTGCGCGGCGCCCCCGGCTTCAAGACAAGTCGGGCTGGTGCGTCACGAAAGGCCGGATTTCACACGAAACGCGGCTTTTGCCGCACGAAATGCGTCAGGCCGACTGACCTTCCTTCGGCAGGGCGGTTCCCCGCGCGTGCCGCTTGAGGAGCCCCAGCCGGGCTCTCAGCTCGGCGATGCGGGCGCGGCTCACCGGCACCAGATGCGGCGCCGCGCCGTCGAGCTCGACGACCGCGCCGTCACCCTCCTTGCGCATCAGCACGACATGAGCGACCGAGATGATGTGGCTGCGGTGGACGCGCATGAAGCGCGACGGGTCGAGTTGGGATTCCGCTTCCGAGATCGACCAGGGGCTCATGCGCTCGCGGGCTCCGTCATGGACGAGCGTATAATGGGCGTCGGCGCGAATGCCGCGTATCTCGTCGGCCTCGACGAAATGCATGCCATCGACCCCTTCGACCGGCAGGCGCGTTGCCAGCGGCAGCGGCGGTTGCCCAAGGCCATGCAGCGGCAGCGGTCGTTTTGCCCGCGAGCCCGGCGGATCGTCGCCCTCGGGCAGTTCCAGCGCGGCATCCACGGCACCGGACCCACCCGCCCATCCGACGGAAGTCGCGGCAGCGCGCTGCTGCGATTCCGGCACCAGGAAGAGCAGGAAACCGGCGACGACGAGAAAGGACAGAAGCGAGACGACCAACGCCAGGATCTGCGGCGAGGCGGTGAGACCATCCATGCCGTCGCTTGCCGAAGGCATCATTTGCATGCCGTACATTGCGGTGTAGTGCATGCCCGAAACGGCAAAGCCGAAAGCAATGGCGCTGAGCGCGAGCCGCATGCCGACTTGCCGCGCGAGAAGTATCCGCAATCCACCATAAGCGGTGCCGACGGCGATCAGCACTGAACCCAGCATCATCCTGGGGTCGTGATGGATGTGGAACGGACCGGCAAGCCCGTGGATGCCGACATAGTGCATCGATACGATGCCGGTGCCCAGCAGCAGCGCCGAGGCGATGACGCGGCTGCCGGAGGGCTCGCCGATGGACACGAAAAACAGCGAAACGCCGACGACAAGCGCGCAGATCAGAAACGAGACGATGGTGGGCAGAACGAGATAGGTGGTGCCCGCGGGCAACGGCGCCGCCAGCACGCCGATGAAATGCATGGTCCAGATGCCGACGGCGAGAAAGAAGGCCGCGCCGGCCAGCAAAAGCCTACGGCTCGCGCCAGGCGTGCCACGCACGCGCGCTGCCAGGCCGAATCCCGTATATCCTCCCAGGATCGCGATCACCACCGAGAGCGCGACCAGATAAGGGTTGTGCCCTTCGAACATGCCGGTACCCACCGGTGAGATATCCACCTATCCACACGGCGCTTCCTCCCGGCGAGTGTACAAGTGAGCGCCGCTTTTGCAACGGTTGAAGCCAATTCCAGGAAAGTGTGCGGCGGGTTTCCCCCGGAACCGCCCAAAAACCGCGAGTTGGAGCCGGCTGGCGGTCCTATCAAACGCTGACCTGCTCGAGGCTTTGGCCCGGCGCTTTTGTGTTCGCTGCTCATTGGCGTTGCCGGACCGATGTCAGGCGTTGCGGCGCCGGCCCTCCAGGAGGTCGAGCACGGCATGCGCGGCGTCGAGCACGTTGGTGCCGGGGCCGAAGACCGCGGCGACGCCATGGTCCAGCAGGAACTGATAGTCCTGCCTGGGAATGACGCCTCCGACCACGACCACGACATCCTTGGCGCCCTGCGCCTTCAGCGCTTCGACGAGTTGCGGCGCCAGCGTCTTGTGGCCGGCGGCGAGCGAAGACATGCCCACCACATGGACTTTCGACCTTGCCGCCAGCTCGGCCACTTCCCGCGGCGTCTGGAACAACGGTCCGGCGATCACGTCGAAGCCGATATCGCCGAAGGCCGACGCAATGATCTTGGCGCCGCGATCGTGGCCGTCCTGGCCGAGCTTGGCGACCAGAAGGCGCGGTGTTTCGCCGAGCTCGGCGGCGACCTCCTTCAACCGCGAAACCAGCGTCTCGTATTCGGGCTCGCCGGCATAGGACCGGCCGTAGACGTCGCGCACCACCTTGGGCGTCGCGGCGTGGTCACCAAAGGCCCGGCGCAAGGCATCGGAAATCTCGCCTACGCTGGCGCGCGCGCGTGCGGCTTCGACGGCCGCTTCGAGCACATTTCCCTTGCCGGTATCCGCGACCTTTTCCAGCAAGGCGAGCGCGGCTTCGACCCGCTTGGGATCCCGCTGTCGGCGCGTCTGCTCCAGGCGTTTCACCTGCGCCTCGCGCACGGCCTTGTTGTCGATGTCGAGGATATCGATCTGGTCCTCGTTCTCCAGACGGTACTTGTTGACGCCGACGATCACGTCGCCGCCGCGGTCGACCGCGGCCTGCCTGCGCGTCGCGGCCTCTTCAATCAGGCGCTTGGGCAGCCCCTCGATGACCGCCTTGGTCATGCCGCCTCTTGCCTCGACCTCCTCGATCAACGCCCACGCCGCATCGGCGAGCTCCTTGGTCAGGCTCTCGACATAGTAGGAGCCGGCCAGCGGATCGACCACCTTCGTCACACCCGTCTCATGCTGGAGGATCAACTGGGTGTTGCGCGCGATACGGGCCGAGAACTCCGTCGGCAGCGCGATCGCCTCGTCGAAGGAATTGGTGTGCAGGCTCTGTGTGCCGCCGAGCACGGCGCTCATCGCTTCATAGGCGGTGCGCACGATGTTGTTGTAGGGATCCTGCTCCTGCAGCGAGACGCCGGATGTCTGGCAGTGGGTGCGCAGCATCAGCGACGAGGCCTTCTTCGGCTGGAACTCCTCCATGATGCGGGTCCACAGCAGCCGCGCCGCGCGCAGCTTGGCCGCCTCCATGAAGAAGTTCATGCCGATGGCGAAGAAGAAGGACAGCCGGCCGGCGAAATCGTCGACGTCGAGGCCCTTCCTCAGCGCGGCGCGGACATATTCGCGCCCGTCGGCGAGCGTGAAGGCGAGCTCCTGCACCAGCGTCGCTCCCGCCTCCTGCATATGATAGCCGGAGATCGAGATCGAGTTGAATTTGGGCATCTCCCTCGCCGTGTACTCGATGATGTCGGCGACGATCCGCATGGAGGGCTCTGGCGGGTAGATGTAGGTGTTGCGGACCATGAACTCCTTGAGGATGTCGTTCTGGATCGTGCCTGAGAGCTGCGCGCGCGGCACGCCCTGCTCCTCGCCCGCGACGATGAAGCTGGCGAGGATCGGGATCACCGCGCCGTTCATGGTCATCGACACTGAAACCTTGTCGAGCGGGATACCGTCGAACAGGATCTTCATGTCCTCGACGGAATCGATCGCGACGCCCGCCTTGCCGACATCGCCCTCGACGCGCGGGTGGTCGCTGTCGTAGCCGCGATGGGTGGCAAGGTCGAAGGCCACCGACACGCCTTGCTGGCCGGCGGCGAGCGCCTTGCGGTAGAAGGCGTTGGAGGCCTCCGCCGTCGAGAAGCCGGCATACTGCCGGATCGTCCACGGCCGGCCGGCATACATGGTGGCGCGCGGCCCGCGCAGGAACGGCTTTTGCCCCGGCAGGCCGCCGAGATAGCCGTTCCCCTCGAGATCCCGTGCCGTGTAGAGAGGCTTGACGTCGATGCCTTCCGGCGTGTGCCAGGTGAGCGTGTCCGGGTCGGCCTTGACCTCCCTTTCGGCCAGGGCGCGCCACTGTTCGAGTTCGTCGGCCATCACTCGAACTCCATGATCAGCTCATCGACCGCGAGGCTGGCGCCGGCTCTTGCCGCGATCGCCTTGACCACTGCCCGGCGTTCGGCGCGCAGCACGTTTTCCATCTTCATGGCCTCCACGGTCGCGAGCGTCTGCCCGGCCTCGACCGTGTCGCCCACCTGCACCGCCAGCGAGGTGATGACACCGGGCATCGGGCACAGCAGCATCTTCGACGTGTCGGGCGGCGTCTTCACCGGCATCAGCCGGGCAAGCTCGGCCACGCGCGGCGAGCGCACGAATGCCGTGACGTCGATGCCCCGCCAGCGCAGGCGCAGCCCGGAGCCGTTTAGCGACACCTTGACGCCCGCCGCTTCGCCTTCCACGGCGAAGGCCGCATGGCTGTCTCCCGGCAGCCAATCGCTGGACACCGTAAGGCTTGGACCATCGGCAAAGACGATGGTGTCGCCGGCCGCGTCCTGAGCGATGACGAGCGCGAATTCACGATCGGCCACCGTCACGACCCAGTCCTTGCCGATGCTGCGCTGATGGTTGGCGAGGGCGCCCGAAATCCGCGCCGACCGGCGAACGATCCTCGCATTGATGAAGGCGGCGACGGCCGCAAGCAGGCGCGCCTGGGCATCGTCCGGCTCGACGCCCTGGAAACCGTCCGGGAACTCCTCCGCGATATAGGCCGTGGTAAGCCGGCCCTCGCGGAAGCGCGGCTGCGCCATCACCGCCGACAGGAAAGGAAGGTTGTGGCCGATGCCCTCCACCTCGAAGTCGTCGAGCGCCTGCGCCATCGCGTCGATCGATCTGCCACGGTCCGGCGCCCAGGCGCAGAGCTTTGCGATCATCGGATCGTAGTACATCGAGATCTCGCCGCCCTCGAACACGCCGGTGTCGTTGCGCACGATCGTGCCGTCGTCGCGCGACCCCTCGACCGGCGGCCGGTAGCGGGTCAGGCGCCCGATGGAGGGCAGGAAATTGCGGTACGGATCCTCGGCATAGAGCCGGCTTTCGATGGCCCAGCCGCTCAGCTTCACATCGTCCTGGCCAAAGCGCAGCTTTTCGCCGGCGGCGATCCGGATCATCTCCTCGACGAGGTCGAGGCCGGTGACCAGCTCCGTTACAGGATGCTCGACCTGAAGCCGGGTGTTCATCTCCAGGAAGTAGAAGTTCTTCTTGCCGTCGACGATGAACTCGACCGTGCCGGCCGAGAAATAGCCGACCTCGCGCGCCAGCGCGACGGCCTGCTCCCCCATGGCCTTGCGGGTAGCCGGATCGAGGAAGGGCGATGGCGCTTCCTCGATGACCTTCTGGTTGCGCCGCTGGATCGAGCATTCGCGCTCGCCCAGATAGACGATGTTGCCGTGCTGGTCGCCCAGCACCTGGATCTCGATGTGGCGGGGTTCAGTGACGAACTTCTCGATGAAGATGCGGTCGTCGCCGAAGGAGGCCTTGGCTTCGTTCCTAGACGACTGGAACCCCTCGCGCGCCTCGCGGTCGCTCCAGGCGATGCGCATGCCCTTGCCGCCTCCGCCGGCGGACGCCTTGATCATCACCGGGTAGCCGATCGATGCGGCGATGCGCACGGCTTCGTCCGCGTCCTCGATCAGATCCATATGGCCGGGCACGGTGGAGACGCCGGCCGCGGCGGCGATGCGTTTGGAGGTAATCTTGTCACCCATCGCCTCGATCGCCGCCACGGGCGGGCCGATGAAGGCGATGCCGGCATCCTTGAGCGCATCGGCGAAATTGGCGTTCTCCGACAGGAAGCCATAGCCCGGATGCACCGCGTCGGCGCCCACGGCCTTCGCCGTGTCCACGATCTTGCCGATGACGATGTAGGACTGGCTGGAAGGCGGTGGCCCGATGTGGATTGCCTCGTCCGCCATCTTCACATGCAGCGCGTCGCGATCGGCGTCCGAATAGACCGCTACCGTCGCTATGCCGAGTTTGCGGGCCGTTTTGATAACGCGGCAGGCGATCTCGCCGCGATTGGCTATGAGGATTTTCCTGAACATTATCGCTCGACCACAAATGTTTCCGACCCGCCTTCGCGCGTCCATTTCAGCGCTGAACGCTCCAGTGTCCTGGGCACGTCGATCACGCACAGGCACCAGTCCATCTCGCCATGGCGGTCCGCCCATTCGAGGAGCCTCTCGGCGCCAAGCCGGGCGGCAAGCTGCTGCGGCGTCGAGCAGAGAATTCCGTCAATCTCAACCTGCGTGCACATCGCCCCTCACAGCGGCATGGTGTCGTGCTTCTTCCAGCGCGGCTCGACGTTCTTGCCGCGCAGTGCCGCGAAGGCGCGCGCGATGCGCTTGCGCGACGAATGCGGCATGATCACCTCGTCGATGAAGCCGCGTTCGGCCGCCACGAACGGATTGGCGAAGCGCGCCTCGTACTCCCTGGTCCGCGCCGCGATCTTGCCCGCGTCCGCGAGTTCCGAGCGATAAAGGATCTCGGTCGCGCCCTTGGCGCCCATCACCGCGATCTCGGCGGTCGGCCAGGCATAGTTGACGTCCGCGCCGATATGCTTGGAGGCCATCACGTCATAGGCGCCGCCATAGGCCTTGCGCGTGATCAGCGTCACCATCGGCACCGTCGCCTGCGCATATGCGAAGAGAAGCTTGGCGCCGTGCTTGATCACGCCGCCATATTCCTGGCTCGTGCCGGGCAGGAAGCCGGGCACGTCGACCAGCGTCAGAAGCGGGATGTTGAAAGCGTCGCAGAAGCGCACGAAACGGGCGGCCTTGCGGCTGGAATCGATGTCGAGGCATCCCGCCAGCACCATCGGCTGGTTGGCGACGACGCCAACGGTCTGGCCTTCGAGCCGCAGGAAGCCGGTGATGATGTTCCTGGCATAGGCCTCCTGGATCTCGAAGAAATCGCTCTCGTCGGCGATGGCCAGGATCAGTTCCTTCATATCGTAGGGCTTGTTGGCGCTGTCGGGCACCAGCGTGTCCAGCCGCATGTCGAGGCGCGCGGGGTCGTCATGGAACGGCCTGGCCGGCGGCTTGTCGCGATTGTTGAGCGGCAGGAAGTCGAACAGCCTGCGGATCGCCTCCAGCGCCTCGACATCGTTCTCGAAGGCGCCGTCGGCCACGGAGGATTTCTGCGTATGCGTGCCGGCGCCGCCAAGTTCCTCCGCCGTGACGATCTCGTTGGTGACGGTCTTGACCACATCCGGGCCGGTGACGAACATGTAGGAGGTGTCGCGCACCATGAAGATGAAGTCGGTCATGGCCGGCGAATAGACCGCGCCGCCGGCGCATGGGCCCATGATCACCGAGATCTGCGGCACCACCCCGGAAGCGTCCACATTGCGCTTGAAGACGTCGGCATAGCCGGCCAGCGAATCCACGCCCTCCTGGATGCGCGCCCCGCCGGAATCGTTGAGGCCGATGACGGGCGCGCCGTTCCTGGCCGCCATGTCCATGATCTTGCAGATCTTCCTGGCATGCGTCTCCGACAGCGAGCCGCCGAGCACGGTGAAGTCCTGGCTGAAGACATAGACCATGCGGCCGTTGATGGTGCCCCAGCCGGTGACGACGCCGTCGCCGGCGATCTTCTGAGCAGCCATCCCGAACTCGGTCGCCCGATGGGTGACGTACATGTCGTATTCCTCGAAGGAGCCCTCATCGAGAAGCACGTCCAGCCGTTCGCGCGCCGTCAGCTTGCCCTTCGCATGCTGGGCGTCGATGCGCTTCTGGCCGCCGCCGAGGCGCGCCTCGACGCGCCTCGCCTCCAACTGTTCCAGCACGGCGCGCATCAGCGTCCCGCCTCCCCGTCGAACCAGGCGCCGCCGGCGACAGGCACTATGGGCAATCGGACTGTTTCGAGCGCCGCGGCTTGATGCGGCGCATGCAGGGTTGAAGCGGTCGTCGTCATGTCCTTTCCCCGTCGGTCTGGGATCGCGGCAGACAGCTAGTCCTCGGATCGGATGGAGAAAACGGTTGAAAAGGTGCAAAAGCTATGTAAGCATTTTTGCAAATAGAAAAATGCGAATTTGCAAATGGCGCCCTCGAAACTCTTTATCGGCCGCAAGATCCGCGAACTGCGGGAGGCGAACAAGGCGACCCAGGCTGTCTTTGCCGAGAGGCTGGGGATCTCGACCAGCTATCTCAACCAGATCGAGAACAACCAGCGCGCGGTCTCGGCCTCGGTGCTGCTTTCGCTGGCGGAGAAATTCCGGGTCGACCTGTCCGCCTTTTCCGGCAGCGACTCCGATCGGCTGCTCTCGGCGCTCAGCGAGGCGCTGGCCGATCCGCTGTTCGACGTGCTGTCGCCCGGATCGCAGGAGCTGAAGCTGGTGGCGCAGAGCGCGCCCGCCTTCGCCCACGCGCTGCTCGCCTGCCATCAGGCGTACCGGCGCAACAGCGAGCAACTCGCCAGCATCGACGACCAGATGGTGCGCACCGACAGCTTCTCCGAGCCGACCCCCTATGAGGAGGTGCGCGACTTCTTTCATTTCGTCGACAATTACATCGACGATCTTGACATGGCGGCCGAGAGCCTCGCCGGGGATTTGCGGATCGGCGAGCAGGACGGCATCGCCGCCATGGCGGAGCATCTGGAAAAACGGCACGGCGTGCGCGTCGCCAGTTCGGGCGAGGGCAGCGAGACGCTGCGCCGCTATGACGGCAAGGCCAGGGTGCTCTATCTCAGCCCCTATCTGGACAGCGCCTCACGCGCCTTCCAGCTCGCTTTCCAGATCGCCGCGCTGGAGCGACGGACGGAGGTCGACGCGATCATCGCGCGCGCCGGTTTCCGCACGGCCGAGGCGGGCGACATCTGCCGCATCGGGCTCCGCAACTATTTCGCCGGGGCGCTGGTGCTGCCCTATGGGCGCTTTCTGGCCGCCGCGAAGGAAGTGCGCCACGACATAGAATTGCTGGCTGCGCGCTTCGGCGCCAGTCTCGAACAGGTGGCGCACCGGCTCTCAACCTTGCAGCGGCCGGGGCACAAGGGCGTGCCCGTCTTCTTTGCCCGCATCGACAGGGCAGGCAACATCACCAAGCGCCACAGCGCCGCGAAACTGCAATTCGCCCGCTACGGCGCGGCCTGCCCGTTGTGGAATGCCTATGAAGCCTTCGAGACCCCGGGCAGGTTTGTGCGTCAGCTCGCTGAGATGCCGGACGGCGCGCGTTATCTCTCCATCGCCACGGAGATTTCCAAGCGCAGCGGCGGTTTTGCCGCGCCGCAGCGGCGTTATGCCATCGCGCTTGGCTGCGAGATCTCGCATGCCGACGACTTCGTCTATGCCGACGGTCTCGACCTGGCGGGCCGCGCCGCCTTCCAGCCGATAGGCATCTCCTGCCGCATCTGCGAACGGCTGAATTGCGGCCAGCGCGCCGTGCCGCCGCTCAAGCGGCGCCTGCGCGTCGACCCCGACATGCGCGCCGTCCTGCCATACGCGATAACATAGGAAGTCGGAGCTGCCGTCAGCCGCGGCCGGCTCGGCTTCGTTGCAGCCAGCCGTTCAATCCGTTCGGCCATGCGATGACGAAGACCGCCAGCAGCAGCCCGAGGCCGATGTTGCGGTAATCGGACAATTCACGCATGCCTTCGTCGGCCAGCATCAGCACGGCGGCGCCGAGCAGGGGACCCCATATCGAGCCTAGGCCGCCGATGACGATCATCGCGATCAGGAACAGCAGCGTCGAGAAGGAAAAGACCGTCGGCCCGACGACGCGGAAATGGACGGCGTAGAAGCCGCCGGCGATGCCGGTGAAGAAGGCGGAGACGGCGAAGATCCAGAGCTGGTATTTGAAACGGCTGATGCCGCGCGACATGGCGTAGCCGGGATTGTCGCGCAACGCCCGGAAGGCCAGGCCGAGCGGTCCCCTGATGACGATGATCGAGATCGTCACCGCGACCGCCAGCAGGGCCAGCCCGACATAGTAGTGGGCGATGTACCATTTCGACGGGAAGAGCGCGCGCAGGCCGATATCGCCGAACTGGCCGATGCCGCGCACGCCGCCGAACAGCGGCATGCAGCCGCCGGTGGTGGTGAAGCAGTCCGTGTCGTTGACGATGAGCACATACATGACCTGCGCGATCGCCAGCGTCAGCAGCGCCACATAGGGGCCGCGCAGGCGCAGGCATGCCAGGCCGATCAGCATGCCGACCGCGACGGAGACGACGCCGGCCATCGGGATGGCCGCGAGCATGGGCACCTTCCAGTAGAAGCCCAGCATCGCGGTGGCGTAGGCGCCGGTGGCGAACAGCGCCATCTGCGCCAGCGAGAAGATGCCGCCTATGCCGAGCACGAGGTTCCACTGCACCACCACGATCGCCCAGATGAAGAACAGCGTCGACTGGGTGATGACGTAGCGCCCGGGCATGGCGAGCGGCAGTGCCGCGGCGAGCGCCAGGCAGACGAGGCCGATCAGGATATCGCGGCGGATCGATGTCATAGGCGCACCACCTGCTGTTTGCCGAACAGGCCGTAGGGCCGCCAGATGAGCACGAGGATGACGAGGAGCAGCAAGGTGGCGAAGCTCCAGCGCACGCCGAGCACATATTGGGTGGCGGCCTCGAGCAGGCCAAGCGCGATCGCCGCGATCACGGCGCCGTAGACGTTGCCGAGCCCCGCGACCACGCAGACGATGAAGGCCTTCAGCATCGGGTCGGCGCCCATCACCGGCGTCAGCGTGGCGATCGAACTGATCATGACGCCGGAAACCGCGGCGAGCGCGCCCGAGAGCGCCAGCACTTGGGCGTAGACGCGGCCGACCCTGACGCCCATGAGCTGCGCCGCCTCGCGGTTCATCGAGGTGGCGCGGATGGCGCGGCCCGTACTGGTGCGCTGCAGGAGGATGGCGACAGCCACCATCAGCACGATGGCGACGCCGAGGATGAAGACGTTCTGCAGCGGTATGTGCACATTGCCGATGACGACCTGGCCTTCGACCGCGAGCGGTTGCGGGATCGGATACGGCCCAAAGCCCTTCAGCATCAGGTTCTCGATGACGCTGCCGATGCCGATCGTGGCGATGAAGATGTTGGTCTCGAAATTCTCGGCCCTGAGCAGCGGCAGCGCCGCGCTGAAATAGATCAGCAGTCCGACCAGCGCGCACACGAACGCAGCGGCGAGAAGCGCCAGCGCCGGATTGAGGCCCGCATGGACGATAGCCGCGTAGCAGATATAGCCGCCGAGCGTCAGGATGGCGCCATGCGCCATGTTGAGCATGTTGAGCGAGCCATAGACCAGCGACAGGCCGATGGTGGCGACGGCGTACATGGCGCCGAGAGTCAGGCCGGAAGCGATGATCTGGATCAGGACGTCCATCGCTCACACTCCGAGATAGGTTTCGACGATTTCAGGGCGCGCCATCAGTTCGGCGCCCAGGCCCGACCAGGCGATGCGGCCATTGTCGAGCAGGTGGATCATGTCGGCATGCTCGGCGATCCGCTCGGCATTCTCCTCGACGAGAAGGATGGTGCGGCCCTCGCGCCTGAGGTTGAAGATGACCTCGTAGATCTGCTCGATCACGATCGGGGCAAGTCCCAGCGACGGCTCGTCCAGCATCAGCACCTCGCCGCCCGCCATCAGGCCGCGGCCGATGCCGCACATGCGCCGTTCGCCGCCGGAAAGCGTGCCGGCGGTCTGGTTGCGGCGCTCCTTCAGCTTGGGCAGCAGCGCGAACACGAAGTCGAGCCGTTCGGCAAGTCCGCCGCTGTTGGCATAGGCGCCCATCAAAAGGTTCTCGTGCACGGTCATCGCCGGAAAGAGCAGGTCGCCC
>JAFKFE010000327.1 GCA_017308345.1 Alphaproteobacteria bacterium
TTCAAGGAGTGCATCAGAAACCCCAGATCCTTGGCTCGGCGAATTCGATCGAATTGCCCGACGGGTCGCGGATATAGATCGAGTGTCCGCCTTGCGGCCATTCGAAATCGCTTTCGATGGCGATGTTCTCAGCAGTGAGGTGCTTGCGCCACGCGGCGATCTCATCGGCGGTCGCCGCGAAGCAGAGATGGCCCTCGCCGGCCGTGCCATGCGGCGGCACTTTCAGGCGAGCGTCAGGCGCCGGCGGGATTTTCGTCGCTTCCGCATTGAAGAGAAGCAGCACGCCATTGCCGCAGCGGAAGAAGACGTGACGCCCTTCGACCTTGCCCAGTGCCTCAAGGCCGATGACGTCACGGTAGAATGCTTCCGCGGCGTGTAGGTCTGTGACGTAGAGGGCGGATTCCAGGATCGCAGAGGGTATCACGAGGCACCCCCCTCTGCCCTGCCGGGCATCTCCCTCTCAAGGGGGGAGATTAGCAGCTTCGGCCTCGGCGGCTTTCCTGCGACGTAGACGGTTGGCGAAAGCGTTCGCGACATCCAATCTCCCCCCTTGAGGGGGAGATGGCCGGCAGGCCAGAGAGGGGGGCCTAGGCTCGGCATCCGAAAACCTACGCCACCGCCATCTGCTGCAAGCTGACCAGCCGCGAGATACCCTTCTTCGCCAGGCCCATCAGCGTGGAAAACTGCTCCTCGGAGAAGGGTTCGCCCTCGGCCGTGCCCTGGATCTCGACGATGCCGCCCTTGCCGGTCATGACGAAATTGGCGTCGGTGCCGGCCGAGGAATCCTCCAGGTAATCAAGGTCGATCACTGGCTGGCCGTCATGGATGCCGCAGGAGATCGCCGCGACATGGTCCTTCAGCACCTTGGAGACGCTCACCATCTGGCGCGCTTCCATCCAGCGCAGGCAATCGTGGAGCGCCACCCAGCCGCCGGTGATCGAGGCGGTGCGGGTGCCGCCATCGGCCTGGATCACGTCGCAGTCGACGGTGATCTGCTGTTCGCCCAGCGCCTGCAGGTCGACCACGGCGCGCAGCGAGCGGCCGATCAGCCGCTGGATCTCCAGCGTGCGGCCGCCCTGCTTGCCGGCGGAGGCCTCGCGCCGCATGCGCTCGCCGGTCGAGCGCGGCAGCATGCCGTATTCGGCCGTCACCCAGCCCTTGCCGGAATTGCGCATCCAGGCCGGCACCTTTTCCTCCAGGCTCGCCGTGCACAAGACATGCGTGTCGCCGAACTTCACCAGGCAAGAGCCTTCGGCGTGCTTGGAGACGCCGCGCTCGAAGGAGATGGCGCGCATTTCGTCGGCTTGGCGTTTGGAGGGGCGCATCGAGGTTCTTTCTGTTCTTTTCCCGGATTCGTCGGCGGCTTGTAGACGCATGCAGCCGATCGCGCAAAGGAAAAGGGGCCGCGAGCCGGGGCGGGTTGCGCGGGCCGACCGGGAGTCTATATCTTTCCGGCAGGAGGTTTCTCGCCGGGATGAACAAATCAGCCGATCCGACGTCCCAGAGTCCCGGGCTTCAGTCGCCGGTACTTCAGTCGCTCGACATGCGCTCGCGCGATATTTTCCGGCGGATTGTCGATTCCTACCTGCGCGACGGCGAGCCGGTCGGCTCGCGCAGCCTCTCGCGCATCCTGCCCTCCTCGCTGTCGCCGGCCACCATCCGCAACGTCATG
>JAFKFE010000328.1 GCA_017308345.1 Alphaproteobacteria bacterium
CTGACGCTCGATCGTCCGGGCCTGCTCAGGACCCAGATCCGGGCGCTGCTCAAGGCCAGCGGCGGCCGCGAGCTGAAGCTGATGCTGCCGATGGTGACCGAGCTGTCGGAGATCGCGCAGGCCCGCGAGATCATCGACCGCGAGGTCCGGCACCTGTCGCGCTTCGCGCACCACCTGCCCACCAGCCTCAAGCTCGGCGCAATGCTGGAGGTGCCCTCGCTCCTGTTCCAGCTCGACGAATTGATGAAGGCGGTGGATTTCGTTTCGGTCGGCTCCAACGATCTCTTCCAGTTCATCATGGCGGTCGACCGCGGCAACACGCAGCTTGCCGACCGCTTCGACACGCTTTCGGCGCCGTTCCTGCGGGTGCTGAAGACGATCGCCGATGCCGGCGCCCGCAATCATACGCCGGTGACGCTTTGCGGCGAGCTGGCCGGCAAGCCTATCTCGGCGATGGCGCTGATCGGCCTCGGCTTCCGCTCGATCTCGATGTCGCCGGCCTCGATCGGCCCGGTCAAGGCGATGCTGACCGAACTGCCGCTGCAGGAACTGCAGGCCTTCTTCAAAGACAATCTGATGGCGCCCGTCCAGGGGACGCCGATGCGGGCGCTGCTGCAGGCCTTTGCCGACGACCGTTCCATTCCGCTATAGCATCCCATCATGATCAACCTGCCCCGCGACCGCATGGATCAAGTCGTCAAGCGTTTCGACATGCTCGAAGCGCAGATGTCGGCCGGGCCGTCCGCCGATCAATATGTCAAGATGGCCTCGGAATATGCCGACATCCAGGATCTGGTGGGCAAGATCCGGGCGTTGCGCGCCGCCGAGCAGGAACAGGCCGATCTCGAGGCGATGCTCGCCGACAAGGGCACCGACGCCGAGATGCGGGATCTGGCGGAAGCCGAGCTGCCCGACGTGAAGCAGCGTATCGAGGCGCTGCAGAAGGACATCCAGATCCTGCTCCTGCCGAAGGACGCGGCCGACGAGAGGAACGCCATCCTGGAAATTCGCGCCGGCACCGGCGGCGACGAGGCGGCGTTGTTCGCCGGCGACCTGTTTCGCATGTATGAGCGCTATGCTGCCTCGCGCGGCTGGCGTTTCGAGGTCGTTTCGGCCAGCGAGGGCGAGGTCGGCGGCTACAAGGAAATCATCGCCTCGGTGTCGGGCAAGGGCGTGTTCGCGCATCTGAAGTTCGAATCCGGTGTGCATCGCGTCCAGCGCGTGCCGGAAACCGAAGCCGGCGGGCGCATCCATACCTCGGCGGCAACGGTCGCCGTGCTGCCCGAGGCCGAGGAGGTCGATATCGAGATCCGGCCGGAGGACATCCGCATCGACACGATGCGCGCCTCGGGCTCCGGCGGCCAGCACGTCAACACCACCGACTCGGCGGTTCGTATCACGCACCTGCCGACCGGCATCATGGTGGTGCAGGCGGAGAAGTCGCAGCACCAGAACCGGGCGCGCGCCATGCAGATCCTGCGCGCGCGGCTCTACGACCTGGAGCGGAGCCGTGCCGACGAAGAGCGCTCGGAATCGCGCAAATCGCAGGTCGGGTCGGGCGACCGGTCGGAACGCATCCGCACCTACAACTTCCCGCAAGGGCGCGTCACCGACCACCGCATCAACCTCACGCTCTACAAGCTCGACCGGGTGATGATGGGCGAACTCGA
>JAFKFE010000500.1 GCA_017308345.1 Alphaproteobacteria bacterium
GGTGAAGGAGAAGCTGGACGCGCAGGACAACGCGGCCCGCGAAGCCGCCGCGGCGAAGCTCGCCGCGGAAGAGGCGGCCCGCGCAGCGCAGGCCGCGGAAGCGCCCGCTGCCGAGGCAACGCCCGCCGAGAGCCCGGAGACGGTCAGCGCCGAAATCCATGCGGCGGAGTCCCCGGCCGAAAGTGCGGCGGAACCTGTCGACGAAACAGCCGGACAGGAGACCGTGGAAGCGGAGGCTCCCGTGGAAGCCGTAGCGGCAAGCGAACCGGTGGCGCAAAGCGATGAGCCCGCAGGCGAGACTGGGGAAGGCGCGTCCACGGTTCAGGCCGAGATTCCGACCGCAGGCGAGACGATCGCATCGGCTGAAACGACGGCGCCGGAAGCCGCCGCTGGCGAAACCCCGGCCGAACCCGAGGAGCCGAAGCCGATCCTTCTGTGGCGTCAGGCGCGTTTCGACCATCAGCGTCCGCGCCATCGCCACGACAACCGCCGTGACAATCGCCCGCGCGGCGGCCAGCCCGCGCGCGACGGCCAGGCCAGCGCCGCACCTGGCCAGCTTGGAGACAAGCCTGCACAGGAAGGTCGCCGCGACGGCGCCGGCAAGCCGCGCTTCGACCGCTCGAAATTCAAGCCGAGACCGGAGACGGGCGACCGGCGCGAGGGTGGTGAACGGCGCGAAGGCAGGCCGCAGGGCGAGCGCCCAAATCGCCAGGAGGGAGATCGCCACGAGGGGGGCCGCCGCGAGGGCCGGCCCGACTGGAAGGGCAACAGGCCAAGGGACAACGCTTCGGGCGGTAAGCCGGCCTTCCAGGGCAAGCCGCGCGAGGAACGCCCGCAGCGCTTCGATCCGGATTCGCCCTTCGCCAAGCTCGCCGCCTTGCGCGACCAGCTGAAGAAATAGGCTGGAGCATGATCCCGAAAAGTGGAAACCGGTTTTCGGGCGAGATCATGCTCCAACAAAGCTAGCCGGGATGGTTGGAGAGGGCCGCCAGCGCATCGACAAGTGGCTGTTCTTCTCGCGCGCGGTGAAGTCGCGCTCCCTGGCTGCGAAAATCGTCGTCGCCGGACGCGTCCGAATCAATCGCGACAAAGCAGCGCAGGCCTCCGATCTGGTGAAGCCCGGGGACGTCCTCACCATCACGCTCGAGGGCCGTATCCTGGTCTGGAAAGTGCTCGATTGCGGCACGCGGCGCGGGCCGGCCGATGAAGCGCGCCTGCTTTACGAGGACATGTCGCCGGCGCCGACGCCCAAGGGCGAGGCCGTCGCGGACGCCATTCCGGCGCTGCGCGAGGCCGGCAGCGGCCGCCCGACCAAACGCGAGCGGCGGCAGACCGACCGGCTGCTCGGCGATGATTGAATAGGGCCAGCCGAACCTGCAGAGGCGAGGCCGCTGGAATTCGATTTCCCGATGCCGGCCGCATACGAATGCCCCGCCCTTGCAAGCAGCCGGCAAAGGCGTTACCTCAACCTGAAAAAGCCGAGCAAATCGGGACGTTCCGGAGCCTGCGATGACCTATGTCGTGACCGACAATTGCATCAAATGCAAATACATGGACTGCATAGAGGTCTGTCCGGTCGACTGTTTCTACGAGGGCGAGAACATGCTCGTCATCCATCCCGACGAATGCATCGATTGCGGCGTGTGCGAGCCCGAATGCCCGGCCGACGCGATCAAGCCGGACACCGAGGGCGGTCTCGACAAATGGTTGCAGATCAACTCCGAATACGCCGAGAAATGGCCCAACATCACCGCCAAGAAAGAACCGCCGGCGGATGCCAAGACTTTCGACGGCGAGACCGGGAAGTTCGAGAAATATTTCTCGCCGGAGCCCGGTGAAGGCGATTGATGCGGGCGCTCGCAACGCCGGCATGACGCCGCGTAACATGGCCGATACAATTACTGTCTTGACAGGCAGCGACCCCGCTTGGCGTTAGCGAACGCAGCAAAACCTTGATTCTTCCGACTTTTTGTGTTACATAAGTAAAAACATGCCGGTGACACAACGTCGATTTATGGCGCTAACGCCCCAAATCACTGAAAGGTGAGCTTTTAAATCCGGACCAGAGCGATCTGGGGCAGGCGGTCGCATTCGTGCGGTGTGCCGGTCCCTGCTTTTCCGGTGGGCTCATCCTGTTGCGCGGCTAACGGTCGGCTTAGGCCGGCCCCATGGGTTCGAGCCGGCATGATGCCGGCGGCACAACTAAGGAGTTCAGGGCGTAATGGCAACGATCACCCCGCAGAAGAAGTCCACCGCGGCCCGCCACGGGTTCAAGACCGGCGAGTTCATCGTCTATCCGGCGCATGGCGTCGGCCAGATCGTGGCGATCGACGAGCAGGAAGTTGCGGGTCACAAGCTGGAACTGTTCGTCATCGATTTCCAGAAGGACAAGATGCGGCTGAAGGTTCCGGTCGCCAAGGCGACCTCGATCGGCATGCGCAAGCTGTCGGAAGAGGATTATGTCGATCGCGCGCTGAAGGTCGTGCAGGGCCGCGCCCGCATCAAGCGCACCATGTGGTCGCGCCGCGCCCAGGAATATGATGCCAAGATCAATTCGGGCGACCTGATCTCGATCTCGGAAGTCGTGCGCGACCTCTACCGCGCCGACAACCAGCCGGAGCAGTCCTATTCCGAGCGCCAGCTCTATGAAGCCGCGCTCGACCGCATGGCCCGTGAGATCGCCGCGGTGAACCGCATGTCGGAGACCGAGGCGGTGCGCCTCATCGAGGTCAACCTCAACAAGGGTCCCAAGCGCGGCGCCAAGGCCGACAACGAAGAATCCGAACAGGAAGAAGCCGCCTGAGGGCTTTCCTCCAAGCGTATGAAAAACCCGGCCTCGCGCCGGGTTTTTTGTTTCTGAGGTTTTTATTCTCCCCCCTGCGGGGGCAGGGCAAAGCAGCGGAGCGGGGCGCCTGCCCCCACCCGGCTCCGCCCTCCAATATAAAAAGAGCTAAGCGCCAGCGTCTTCCTGCCTGAGCGTCGCAATGAAACGCTTGGTCCGCTCGCGCTGCGGATTGTCGAACACGACCGAGGCAGGCCCCTTCTCGACGATCGCGCCGGCATCGAGGAACACCACCTCCTGCGCGATCTTGGAGGCGAGCCTGAGATCATGCGTGGCCATCACCATGGTCGTGCCTTCGCGGGCAAGCTGCCCCAGCACGTCGACCACTTCCTGCGCCAGTTCCGGATCGAGCGCCGAGGTCGGCTCGTCGCAGAGCAGCACCCGCGGCGAAGGCGCCAGCGCCCGGGCGATCGCGACGCGCTGCTGCTGGCCGCCGGACAGCGTCGCCGGCCAGGCGTCGGCCTTGTGCGCCATGCCGACCTTTTCGAGCAGCGCCATCGCCCGCTCGCGCGCCCTGGGCTCGGGCCATTTCAGCACCGTCACCAGCCCTTCCATGACATTCTCGACCGCCGTCCGATGCGGGAAGAGCTGAAAATTCTGGAACACCATGCCGGTCTGCAGGCGGATGCGCTGGATATCCCTTGCCGGCACCTTACCGCCCGGATGGAACGCTAGCGTCTCCTCGCCGATGCGCAAGCTTCCGGAAGTCGGGATCTCCAGCAGGTTGATGCAGCGCAGCAGCGTGCTTTTCCCGCCGCCGGAAGGACCGACCAGCGCCGTGACGCTGCCTTCGTCGATGCTGACGGTGACGCCCTTCAGCACCAGATTGTCGCCAAAGCGCTTTTCGATGTCGGTGAGGCCGATCATGCGTTGGCCTCCAGGAACCCGCCATAGCGGTTGAGCCGCACCTCCAGCCGCGCCTGCAGCGCCGACAACACCGAACTCAGCGCGAGATAGAGCGCGGCCGCCTCGACATAGAGGATCAGCGGCTCGTAAGTGGTGGCGACGATGCGCTGCGCGGCCTGGAACATCTCGGGCACGGTGACGGCGGCAGCCAGCGAGGTGTCCTTGACCAGCGAGATGAAGGTGTTGGAAAGCGGCGGTACCGCGACGCGGCCGGCCTGCGGCAGGATCGTGCGCCGCATCGCCTGGCTCCAGGTCATGCCGATCGAATAGGACGCCTCCCACTGGCCCTTCGGCACCGAGCCGATGACGGCGCGGATGATCTCCGACGTGTAGGCGCCGATGTTGAGCGTGAAGCCGATCAGCGCCGCCGGGAAGGCATCGAGCAGGATGCCGACCGACGGCAGGCCATAGAAGATCAGGAAGAGTTGCACCAAGAGCGGCGTGCCACGGAAGATCCAGACATAGAAACGCGCCAGCGCGACCAGCGGCTTCGGCCCGAACAGCCTGATCAGCGCGGTGACGAGTCCGGCGGCGAGACCGAAAACGAAGGACAGGAGCGTCAGCGGCACGGTGAAGATCAGCGCCGCCCATAACAGCGTCGGCAGGGATTCCAGCATCAATTGCAGCCAGTGCGGCACGGAGTTTTCCTCCTTTCCGGGCGCGACGGCCGCATCCCGGCCGGCATTGCCGGATGACTATCATGTGACAAGCGGCGGGCCGTCAAAGACGGCCCGGATGACTATCATGTGAAAAGCGGCGGGCCGTCAAAGACGGCCCGCCGGCATCGGAATGCAAGAATGAACGCGCTTTACTGCGAGACGTCCTGGCCGAAATAGGTATCGGCGATCTTCTTGTAGGTGCCGTCGGCCTTGATGTCTGCCAGCGCCTTGTTGATGGCCGCGACCAGTTCCGGATCGCCCTTGCGCACGATGACGCCGGAATAGTCGGCATTCTCTTCCTGCGCGGCGATCTTCACATTGGCGTCGGGCTTGTGCTTCTTGAAGTCGAGGAAGGACAGGCTGTCGTTGATGGTGGCGTCGGCGCGGCCGGTGATCAGGAGCTGGATCGACTGGTCGAAGCCGTCGGTGCCCACGAGTTCCGCGCCATTGGACTCGGCGAGCTTGCCGAAATTCGAGGTCAGCGACTGCGCCGACTTCTTGCCCTTGAGGTCGGCGAAGGTCTTGATGTCGGTGTTGTCGCCGCGCACGATCAGCACCGCCTTCGAGGCGATGTAGGGATCGGAGAAATCATACTTGGCCTTGCGGGCATCGGTGATGCCGACCTCGTTGATCACGGCATCGTAGCGGTTGGCGTCAAGGCCGGCGATCAGCCCGTCCCACTTGCCCTCGAGGAACTCGGCCTTGACGCCGAGCTTGCCGGCGATGGCCTTGGCGATCTCGACGTCGAAGCCGACCAGCGCGCCGGATTCGTCATGATAGGTGAAAGGCGCGTAGGTGCCTTCGGTGCCGACCTTGAGCACGCCGGCCTGCTTGATCTGGTCGAGATTGGCGCCGGCATGACCGGCGGTGGCCGCAAGAACCTGCAGCGTTCCGGCGACGAGGAGCGATTTGAGCCATTTCATTTTTCTGTGATCCCGTTTTGACCGGTGCCCCGGCCCGATTGTGAGAGCCGGAAACTGACAGATGGAAGGCCACGAAATAAGGAACCAGATTTCAAAAAAAGGCTCCTTCAGAAATCTGATTCTCAAAAATTGCCGGGAGCCGGGCAGCCGGCATTTTCCGGGCCGATAACGAAATGATCCCGCGGGGCAACACTCGCCCCTTCGGGCGGCGGAACCATCCATGCGCCTGACACGTTGCATGGCTGTTGTAGGGCGCGGCGGTGTCTTTTCAACCGCCTGAGCGCAATCACCGCCAAAAGGAGCCGGCATGATCGAGGACGCGGCAGGACGGACACTGGTCCGGGCGGCAATGAGGGCTCCCTATCTCGAGCGCGAGGAGGAGCACGTTCTGGCGCTCCGCTGGAAGGAAGAGAACGACCAGCACGCGCTGCACAGGATTACCGTCGCCCACATGCGACTGGTCATCTCCATGGCCTCGAAATTCCGCCATTACGGCCTGCCGCTCGGCGACCTTATCCAGGAAGGCCATGTCGGCCTGCTGGAAGCAGCGGCCCGCTTCGAGCCCGCGCGCGAAGTGCGCTTCTCGACCTACGCGACCTGGTGGATTCGCGCCTCGATGCAGGATTACATCCTGCGCAACTGGTCGATCGTGCGCGGCGGCACCAGCTCGGCGCAGAAGGCGCTGTTCTTCAATTTGAGGCGTCTGCGCGCCCGCCTCGCCAACGGCGCCGAGCCGCTCTCCAACGCCTCGCTCTATCGCGAGGTCTCGGCGGCGCTCGGCGTGCCGGAGGCCGACGTGGCGATGATGGATTCACGCCTGTCCTCACCCGACAGTTCGCTCAACGCGCCTTTGGCCGACGAAAATGGCGCCGCCGAGCGGATGGACTTCCTGGTTTGCGAGGACCCGCTGCCCGACGAGATCGTCGGCGACAGGATCGACATCCAGCGCCGGGCCGTCTGGCTGAAAAGCGCGCTTGGCGCGCTCAACGCCCGCGAACTGCGCATCATCGAGGAGCGCAGGCTGAGCGATGACGGCGCCACGCTGGAAGCGCTTGGCGAACAGCTCGGCATCTCCAAGGAGCGGGTCCGCCAGATCGAGGCCCGCGCCATGGAAAAGCTGAAGCTGGCGCTGGTGAAGCAGAACCCGGAGTTTCAAGCGGAAGCGGCTTGAGATCTATATAAATAAATCAAATATCGATAATTTAACGCTCATTAAGTAAGAAAATATAGCCGGGAGGGCAATCATTCTTCGATAAATCCTACGGATTGTGAGCTTTTTAACGGACAAATTTGCCGCAATCGGCCTTTTTGATGCCTCCAGACCGTAACTTATGGGGGAATTTGCCATGCTCAAATGCTGCATGTTCCTTGCAGCCCTGTTGCTCGTGGGCCTCACGACGTTAGAAGCGCACGCCGACCGAAGGGTTGCCTTTGTCATCGGCAATTCCGAATACCGAGAAATCCCGGCGCTGAAGAACCCGGACAAGGACGCCGAGGACGTGTCCAAGACATTCCGGCTGGCCGGCTTCGAGGTCTTCGCCGCGAAGGACTTGACCAGACTTCAGTTCGAGGAGCAGTTCCGCCATTATCTGGCGGCGGCGGACGGCGCCGATCTGGCCGTCGTCTACTATTCCGGTCACGGCTTCCAGATCGGCGGCGAGAATTTTCTTATCCCGGTCGATGCATCGCTGAAAGACGCGGCCGACATGGAAGTCCAGGCGATCAAGGTCGATGACGTGCTGCACCAGTTGCGCGCCAGATCGAAGATCCAGGTGATCATTCTCGATGCCTGCCGCAACAACCCGTTCCCACGCAAGGATTACTGGCTGCGCGACCAGTTGATCGTCGCCAGCGGCACCGGCCTTGCCCAGCTGACAGGCTCCCAGAACACGCTGATTGCTTTCGCCACCGAGCCCGGCGCCGTCGCCTATGACGGCTCCGGCGACCTCAGTCCGTTTTCCTCATCCTTCTCTCGCCACGCGCTGGAGCCGAACCGGGAGATACGCTCGGTCATGGCCGCCGTGCGCCGTGACGTGGTCAAGGCCACCGGCGGCAAGCAGGTTCCGTGGGAGAACTCCTCGCTGATCGACGACGTGGTGCTGATGCGCGGGGCGGAGCAGGCAGCCCTGCCAGCACCCGACACGCAGCCAAGCCAGCAGGTGGCGGAGCGCGGTACCCAGGTCGCCGCTGCCGCCGACGCGATCGGGAATCGCGACATTGAAGTCCCCGTCGGCGTTGGCCCGGTTCCGCTGAAACTGGACTTTCCTGGCAAGGATGCCTCCGTCAGCATGAAGCTTGCGAGCTACCCGGCGACCGGAACGCTGTCGCTGCCGGATCGCGTGCTGTCGCCGCAATCGAGCCTGTTGGCCACCGACCTCGACAATCTGCGCTACGAGCCGCAGATCGGTTCGACCGCCCCTGTCGAAGTCGGCTTCGAGATCCGCCTGGGCAACGCCGCAAGGCAGGCGACGATGAAGCTGTCGCCCGACGTCGACCCATGCGACCAGGCCGCCGGCGAGCCGCTCGACCTGCAGGGCGTCGTCTCCGGCAAATTGCCGAGTGAGATCGATGGCGGGGCCGTCGAGTCCTGCGAGGCGGCCGTGAAGGCCTATCCCGGCATTGCGCGCTTCCGTTACGAACTGGGACGGGCGTTGCTGGCGTCGGGCAGGATCGACGAAGCAAGGCAGGCGATCCAGGAAGCCGCGGACAAAGGGCACGTCCGCGCCGTGTACGAACTGGGCTACATAGCCGCCTCCGGAGTTAGGGCGTCCCCGGATCTTGTCAAAGCCAACGACCTCTATGCGCGGGCGTCGGACAAGGGAGATCCTTACGCAATGACCGCCTGGGGACGCGCCTTGTTCGATGGCGTCGGCGTCCAGCGCGATCCGGGCAAGGGATTGGACCTGCTGCTCAAGGCAGCGGCGATGGGCCATATCGATGCCACGAAGGACCTCGCGGTGATCTTCAAGGAAGGCCGCAACGGCGTCCCCGCCGACCCGGCTCGCGCCCTGGCCTTCCTGAGGGCCGGCATCGATCGCCAGGAAGCCTATTCGATGGGCATTCTCGGTCTCTCGCCCCGGCGAACCGCCCTGGCGATCGCGGTGTGCAAGCCCAAGGTCGTGACGAAAATAGTCACGAAGACAAAGATCGTCCGCGCCCCTGCGCCCAAAACGCCGCCGCCAGTGACCACCATGCCAAGGCCCGCGGCGGTGCCGACCGAAACCGGATCACCTTGGCGCGGCGGTAACGGCGGTCGTGAACATCCGCAATCCCAGCGCGGAGACGGAGGCGGCAACAACAGCGATGGCTGATTGGACCGGCAACGGCAGCGGCGACAATCGCGGCGCTGCCGTCGCGGACCGAAAGCAGGCAGCGATCGCGATGGCCATGCCCGCCGCCTGAAGGCGGCTGCGCCGACAGCGACCCGCCCGCGGCCCTTTACCTGTCGGTGACGATCTTGACCTTGTCCCCGGACGACACCGTCGCGCCGGGCGACATCGCGTTGAGCACGCGGAAGAGATCGAGCTTGCGATCGACCCCGACCATCTGCGCGGCGAGCGAGCCCATCGTCTGGCCGGCCTGAACCGTGACGACCCGGATATGAAGCGGCTTCAGCGCCGCCTTCTCGGCCGGGCTCAGCACCCGGAAGGAGCTGCTGACCGAACGCGCGACCGGGTCCAGCGCGGTGCTGGCCGAGGGCGCGGCCGTCAGCAGCCTGTAGACCTGCCCGCCGGCGCGGATCACCGCGATATCGAACTGCCAGCCCTGCGCGCTGGCATGCGCCATCGCCGCCTCGTTGCCGTTGACCGTCTCCTGACGCACGCTGGCGTCTTCCAGCCCGGCCACCCAGCCGCTGCGGATATAGTCGGTCAGCGACACGGACTTGTTTATCGCCACGCCATCGAAGCGGATGGCGATGTCGCCGGGCCCGGTCGCGGTGACGGCGGCGGCCGAATTGTCGATGACGAAGCCGTCCGGCACGGTGAAGGACACGCCGAGATTGGGGTGCATGAAGGTCTGGCCGCGCACATAGCCTTCTTCAGGCGTGTCGCCGTAGAGCAGGCCGTCTATGCCAGCAAGGAAAGCGTCGCGGTCGCGCGTGCCGACGCCGGGCGGGCCGAAATTGCGCGCAAGGCGCTGCGCCAGCTCGATGCGCTGCGGGGTGTTGGGGTGCGTCGCCAGGAAGTCGAGGCTGGCGTCGGTGGCGCCGCTGACCGAGCGGAAATCGGTATAGGCCGACATCGACTGCAGGAAGCGGCCCGCCGCGTAGGGATCGTAGCCCGCCTCGCCGATCGACTTGATGCCGATGGCGTCGGCCTGGAGTTCCTGGTTGCGCGAGAATTGCGCGAGCCTCAGCTTGCCCCGGATCAGCGCCGCCTTGGCGGTCGGGCTGTCGCCGAGCACGTCGGAAACCACCTTGGTCGCCAGGCCTTCCTCGGCCTCGAGCTGCTGCCGCTGCAGGCCGTGATTCGCGGTGACGTGGCCCATCTCATGCGCGATGACGGCGGCAAGCTCGGAGGAATCGTTGGCCAGCGCCAAAAGGCCGCGCGTCACATAGAGATAGCCGCCCGGCAGCGCGAAGGCGTTGACGTTGGGCGAGTTGAGGATGGTGATGCGATAGGTCTGGGTCGGGTTGGCCGACACCACGGTGAGATTGCCGACGACCTTGGCCACCATGCGTTCGAGCTTCGGGTCGGAATATTCACCGCCATAGGTGGCGAGAATCCGCGGATGCTGCGCCTTCGCCATTTCGGCGAGCTTGGCGTTGGCGACGACATTGTCGACGGTGATCGGCTTGTCGGAAGGCTGGAAGCCGCTTTCCTGCACGTCCGGCGGCGTGAACATCTGGCAGCTCGCCAGCGCCACGGCAAAGCTCGCCAACGCGAAAAATCGCGCCAGCGGCCTCATCCATACCTTCTCAGCGCCGGTCGACAGATCGGCTTCCTTTCCAAAATGCAGGGCAAATCACGGCCATAGCCGGATCGACATGGCCGGACCTAGCCATACTCCTCCGGTCAAGGCAAGCAAACGCCTGATCGCCCGCTGCCGGTTTGGCCGTAAATTATGTCCGCTTCCGGGCAATATGTCGTGAACCGGCACGCTTGCTCGTCTCGCCGATATAGCGCCGGAAGGCGTCCGGTCCAGATCGGCCGAAGAAATCGCCGGCCGGGCCGATCGCCGCGATCACGCCTTCGTCGAGGAACGCGACGTCCTGGCCGATGCGGCGTGCATCTTCCGGCTGGTGCGTGACGAAGAGGACCGTCATCTTGCGCTCGGCATGGATGCCGGCCACAAGGTCGAGCATGTCGTCGCGCAGCGCCGGGCCGAGCGACGCGAAAGGTTCGTCGAGCAGCAAGACCGGCCGGTCGCGCAGCAGCACCCGCGCCAGCGCCACGCGCTGCCGCTCGCCGCCGGAAAGCTCGCGCGGCAGCCGCTTCTCCTTGCCGGCAAGACCGACACGTGCCAGCGCCTCGGCGACTGCGGCGCGATCGCCGTCGCCGAGCCTCAGCGATGGCGAGCGGCCGAGCCCGACATTGGCTTCGACCGTAAGATGCGCAAACAGATTGTTTTCCTGGAACACCATCGAGACGGGCCGCGCCGAGGGCGGCGCGTTGCCGAGATCGATGCCGCCGATCAGCACCTTGCCGGCACCGGGCGATTCGAAGCCGGCTATCAGATTGAGCAGCGTCGACTTGCCGGAACCGCTCGGCCCCATGATGGCGGTGATCCTGCCGGCCGCGAATTCGGCATCGAAGCGGAAAGAGGACTCGCCGTAGCTGAACGACACGTCGTCCAGCGCCACGGCAAGGCCCTTTTGCGCGGCCGCGCCATTGATGGTCGTCGTGGTCATGGCTTTCCTTCCCGGCCCAGCCAGTCGGCGGCGACCACCAGCATCAGGCAGACGAGGCCGAGCAGCAAGGCAAGTCCCGCGGCATCGGCTGTCCGGTAGCTGCCCATGCGCGCCAAAAGCAGGTAGGGCAAGGTCTGCACGGAATCGCTGCCGAACAGCGCGATCACGCCGAGATCGCCGAGCGACAGCGCCATGGCGAAGGCGAAGCCGGTGGCCAGAGGCCGCCGGAGCGACGGCCAGTCGATCAGGCGGAGCCGGGTCCAGCCGGATATGCCGAGCGCCAGGCAAAGCCGCTCATGGCGTTCGCTCGCCGCGTCATAGGCGGGGCGAATGGTCCGGATGGCGAAAGGCATCGCCATCACCGCGTTGACGGTGACGACCATGACCGGCGCGATGGCAAAGACATCGGTGACGCCGCGCAGCGCCAGGAACCAGCCGGCGCCAAGCACGATCGGCGGCACGACGAGGACGAAGCCGGCGCCGGTGTCGGCGGCATGCTCGAACAGGCTCATGGCGCCACCCGTCCGGCGCCGCAGCGCCAGCGCGCGCCGCGCCGAGATCAGCGCCAGCGACAACATCACGCTGAGCAGCGCCGCGAGCAGGGCAAGGGCCATGCTGGTAAGCGTCGCGCGGCGCACCGCCTCTTCGCCCGCCAGCCGGCCGAGGTCGGCCTCCAGGCCGGCGAGCACCGTCGCCGCCATGGGTCCGGCAACGAACAGCAGCGCAAGCGCGATGAGGCCGGCATTCAGCCCGCTTTCGAGCCGGCCCGCCGAAGGATAGCGGCGCGGCGCCACAGGCAGATTGGCGTCGCCGACGGTGTTGGCGCCGAGCCGCGTGAGCACAATGACCACGACAAAGGTGAGCGCGATCTGCAGCAACGTCAGCACCACGGCGCGCGCGGGATCGAAGTCGAAACGGAGCGCCTGGTAGATGGCGACCTCCAGCGTCGTCGCGGCCGGACCGCCGCCCAGCGTCAGCACGATCGTGAAGGACGTGATGCAAAGCATGAAGACGAGCCCCGCGACCCCCGGCATGGCCGCGCGCAGGACCGGCCATTCGATCAGCCGGAAAGCCGGCCGGGCACCCATGCCGAGTTGGCTCGCCAGCCGCCACTGGTCGGCGGGAATGGTGCCCAGCGCCTCGAGGAAGAGGCGCGTGGCCAGGGGCAGGTTGAAGAACACATGCGCGACGAGGATGCCGGAAAGGCCGTAGATGCCGGGCCATTCGCCGCCGCCGAGCCCGGCGAGGACGCCGGCAAAATACCCGGCCCGGCCATAGAGCGCCAATATGCCGAGCGCGGCGACGATCGCCGGCAAGGCCAGCGGCACCGCGAACAATTGCAGGATCAGGCGGCGGCCGGGAAAGACCGGATGTCTCGACAGGGCCCGCGCCACCAGCAGCGCCGGCGCGACCGACAGCAGCGTCGACAGAAACGCCTGCCAGAGCGTGAAGCGGGCGACGCGCAGGAGGTAGCCGTCGAAGGCCGCGGCGGCACCGGAAAGGTCGTGCGCGCCTTCGAGGATGAGGCCGGTGAAAGCCCCCCCGATGAGCACGGCGATCGCCGCCAGCGCGACGATGCCGGCGGTGATACGGGAGTCAGGAGCGGCGTGCATGCCGCACCATTTGGGCTTGCGCTAGCGAGCGCCGAGTTCCTTCGCGCCCCCCTCTGGCCTGCCGGCCATCTCCCCCGCAAGGGGGGAGATCAGATGTCGCGCCGGCTTTCGCCAATCGCCAACGTTGGAAATCGCGCGCCGCCGATGAAGCTGCCAATCTCCCCCCTCGTGGGGGAGATGTCCGGCAGGACA
>JAFKFE010000329.1 GCA_017308345.1 Alphaproteobacteria bacterium
CGCATGCTGGCAAAGGAATGGAGAAAATCTCCACGCCACGGGAACTTTCCGCCTATCTGGACGCCCATCCCGAGCCTGATTACTTCGTCACGCCGTTCGTCGACTACAGCGGGGCGGACGGCATGTTCCGTAAGCAGAGGGTCGCGTTCATCAACGGGCGAGCCTACGCGAGCCATCTTGCCGTGTCGGAGCATTGGATGGTCCATTACCTCAACGCTGGCATGTTGGAGCACGAAAACCGCCGTGCCGAGGAAGCGGCGTGGATGGCGAGCTTCGAAACCGACTTTGCCGTTCGCCACGCCCACGCATTCGATGCCCTCCATCGACGTCTTGGATTGGATTACTTCGCCATCGATTGCGCGGAGCTCGCCGATGGCCGTCTCCTCGTGTTCGAGGCGGACGTCGCGATGATCGTCCATTCGATGGATATGGAGAGCATCTTTCCCTACAAGAAGGTTGCGATGAAGAAGCTCTTCCTCGCGTTCGAACATGCCCTGAAACGGCGCATGCTCCGAACGCTGGCGGACTCGTCAGCAAGGTGCGCCCACACCGGAAAGCCCGCGATCCACCAGCGGACACAGAACGACTGCATGGTCTGCGTTCTGGCTATGATGACAGGGCGGTCCTACGAGGAAATCGAGGAGACAGCGCGCAGCTGCGACGGCAGCTACCCGTCAGGCGGGCCGATGAGCCATTCCATCATGCGCAACGTCGCCAACAAATGCGGTTTCGTTCTCCTGAGCAGCATTTACATGCTTTGGGCCAAGCCTGCGATCATCGGCGTGGTGTCCCCGACGGTTCCCGACACGGGCCATGCCGTTTTCTGGGACGGGGAAAAGATCATCGACCCCGGTTTCTGCGAACGCGTGGACCGTGCCTATGTCGACCGGTGCGGCCTTGAATTCACGCAGCGGGCGAGCGACCTCGAGCCGCTGATCAGCCATGAAGTCCAACTCTCCTACGTCGCGGGTTCCGTCACCGTCGGCGAACCACTTTGATCGTGGCCGCTGCGCTGGGTTTGGCCAAGGGGAAGCAGCATGCTCAACATACAGCCCGCAGAGTTGCAGGGGTTAGCGGGATCGGCCGATCAAGCTATCCGGTCGCCAGCCTCGGTTTCCTTCCTTATCGGAACAGGAGGCGATAGACGCATCTCGCCCGATGCGATCACGCGGCGCAACCGGTACGGAACGCTTCCCGTGCCCTCCGACGATGAGATTTCCTTTTCATCGACGACGGCAAGCAACATATCTCGCGCGAGCTACGCGGCAGCCAACGCCGACCTGGCGCGTATCGCGGATTTGGCGTCACCCCACTCAATCGGGGTCGATCAATGGTTTGCCGACATCCGGGGGCGGATTGCCCGCAATGTCGGCTCGGCGGATGCGCAAGTCATTCTCGCCGCGTCCGGTACCGACGCCGAGCTCCTTGGCGTATGCATCATGGCGGGCCTTTCCGGTCGTCCCTGGACGAACGTGCTCATGGCGCCGGACGAAACTGGGAACGGCGTGCCGCGCGCGGCGGCCGGATGCCACTATTCGGATTTGACCCCGTTCGGGGTCGAGGTCGAGGCTGGCACCACTCTGACGGGCTTGCGTGCGGAACGCATCGAAGTTCGCACGGTGGCGATCCGCGACGAGTTGGGCAAGCCTCGCAGCCAGCAGGCC
>JAFKFE010000330.1 GCA_017308345.1 Alphaproteobacteria bacterium
CAATGCCACGCCGGCGCCGATTTTTCCGGCATTATTAATTTCCTGCGCGGAAATCAAGCGTAAGCCACTGCTTTTCAAAGGTTATTCGAAAGATTTTCCGGCGCGAAGCCGGCAAATTTAGATTTGCTTAAGGTCTCGATAACTCACCGGTAACGATGTGCCTTTAAAACGGACTGCGAGGCGGATGTCGCGTCCGCCCGGCGCTCCGGATCAGGTCTCGCGTACCGGAGCCCGTAAGTTTCGCAAGTATTGTCGTCGCGAAACGCCATGCGTAACTGGCAGAGCCGCGTTCCCGCCGGGACGCGGTTTTTGCGTTTTGGAGGCATCGCGCGCGAGCGGACCGGGCGCCCATTGAAGAGCGCCCGGACAATATTCACTCAGCGCTTGCGCAAATCCGCGTCCGCGAGATCGAGCGCCTTGGCGATGCGCTCGCAGGCCATGTCGATCGTGTCGCGCGTCCAGATCAGCGGCGGCGACAGGATCATGGTGTCGCCGGTGGCCCGCAGCATCATGCCGTTCGTGATCGCATGGTCGCGCACCACGACCGCGGCGCTTCCCGACGGCAGGTAGCGTTCCTTGGTCGCCTTGTCCTTGACGATCTCGATCGCGCCCATCAGGCCGATCGAACGCACTTCGCCCACCAGCCTGTGACCGGCGATCCGTTCCTGCAGCGCCTGCGCGAAATAAGGGCCGGTGTCATTCCTGACCCGCTCGACCAGCCCTTCCTTCTCGATGATCTCAAGGTTCTTGAGCGCCACCGCGCAGGCCACCGGATGACCCGAATAGGTGTAGCCGTGATAGAACTCGCCGCCCTTGTCGACCAGCGTCCTGGCGACACGGTCGCCGACCAGCAGCGCCGACAGCGGCTGGTAGCCCGAGGTCAGCGCCTTGGCGGTGGTGATGGTGTCGGGCTCGATGCCAAAGGTCTGCGCGGCGAACCACTCGCCGGTGCGGCCATAGCCGGTGATGACCTCGTCCAGCATCAGCAGCACATCGTATTTGCGGCAGATACGCTCCACTTCCGGCCAGTAGCTCATCGGCGGGATCTTCACCCCGCCGGCGCCCATCACCGGTTCGCCGATGAAGGCGGCGACCTTGTCGGCGCCGGCTTCGAGGATCGCGTCCTCGACCGCCTTCGCCGCGCGGATGCCGAAATCATGGTCGCTTTCGCCGGGCAGCGCCAGCTCATAGGCATAGGGCATCATCACATGGACGATGTTGGGCACCGCGCCGCCGAGCTGCTTGTGCATCGGCTCCATGCCGCCGAGCGACGTGCCGGCGACTGTCGAACCATGATAGGCCGACTTGCGCGAGATGATGCGGTTCTTCTCGGGCTTGCCTTCAAGCGCCCAATAGTGGCGGACGAGCCGGAGCGCCGTGTCGTTGGCCTCTGAACCCGACGAGCCGTAGAAGACCTGGCTGACATGCTTGGGCGCCAGCTCCGCCAGCTTCTTCGACAACAGCACCGGCGTCGGCGTCGAGCATTTGAAGAAGGAATTGTAATAAGGCAGCTCCTTCATCTGCGCGTAAGCCGCCTCGGCAAGCTCGTTGCGGCCGTAGCCGACATTGACGCACCAGAGGCCCGCCATGCCGTCGAGGATTTCCGCTCCTTCGGAATCGTAGATGAACGGGCCGTTGGCGTGGGTGATGATGCGCGAGCC
>JAFKFE010000331.1 GCA_017308345.1 Alphaproteobacteria bacterium
CACACCAACGACACCATCCAGGCGCTGGAGCGCGAGGTCTCGCCGAAGATGTCCAGGCATTTCTCGGCGATCTCGATGAACGAGAAGCTGTTCGCCCGCATCGACGACCTCTACCAGCGCCGCGACAGCCTGAAGCTCGATGCCGAAACGCTGCGCGTGCTGGAGAAGACCTGGAAGGGCTTTGTCCGGTCCGGCGCGAAACTCGACGCGGAAGGCAAGAAGCGGCTCGCTGCCATCAATGAGGAGCTTTCCTCGCTCGGCACCAATTTCGGCCAGAACGTGCTTGCCGACGAACGTGACTGGGCACTGTTCCTCGACGAGGCGGACCTTGCCGGCCTGCCGGACTTCCTGAAGAGCGCCATGGCCGAGGCGGCCGAGATGCGCGGTCAGAAGGGCCGTTACGCGGTGACGCTGTCGCGCTCGATCTACGAGCCGTTCTCGACCTTCTCCGAGCGCCGCGACCTGCGCGAGATCGCCTTCCGCGCCTTCACCATGCGCGGCCAGAATGGCGGCGCCACCGACAACACCAACGTCGTGCGCGACATGCTGAGGCTGCGCGCCGAGAAGGCAAAGCTGCTCGGCTACGCCTCCTTCGCGGCGCTGAAGCTCGACGACACCATGGCCAAGACGCCGAAGGCGGTGCACGACCTGCTCGATCCCGTGTGGGAAAAGGCGCTGGAGAAAGCCGCCGCCGACCAGAAGGAGCTGGAGCGGCTGGCGACCGAAGCCGGCAGCAACGAGAAATTCGCCGCCTGGGACTGGCGCTTCTACCAGGAGAAGCTGCGCGCCGAGAAATTCGCCTTCGACGAGGCGGAGCTGAAGCCATACCTGCAGCTCGAACGCGTCATCGAAGCCTGCTTCGACGTGGCGACGAGACTGTTCGGCATCAGCTTCGAGGAGAAGAAGGGCATCGCCGCCTGGCATCCCGATGCCCGCGTCTTCGTGGTCAGGAATGCCGACGGCAGCGAGCGCGGCCTGTTCCTGGCCGATTATTTCGCGCGGCCCTCGAAGCGCTCCGGCGCCTGGATGAGCGCGCTGCAATCGGGCTACAAGCTCGGCCATGGCGCCAAGCCGGTCATCTACAACATCATGAACTTTGCCAAGCCGCCGGCCGGCGAGGCCGCGCTCCTTTCCGTCGATGAGGCCAAGACGCTGTTCCACGAGTTCGGCCATGCGCTGCACGGCATGCTGACCGACGTGACCTGGCCGTCGGTTTCCGGCACATCGGTCAGCCGCGACTTCGTCGAATTGCCCTCGCAGCTTTACGAGCATTGGCTGACGGTGCCGGCGGTGCTGGAAAAGCACGCGCTGCACGTCAAGACCGGCAAGCCGATGCCGAAGGCGCTGCTCGACAAGATGCTCGCCGCCCGCACCTTCGGCGCCGGCTTCGCCACGGTGGAGTTCACCGCCCCGGCGCTGATCGACATGGCTTATCACGCGCGGCCGGACGCGCCCGCCGAACCGCTTCGTTTCGAGGCCGAGACGCTCGAAAAGCTGCACATGCCCGACACGATCGCGATGCGCCACCGCACACCGCATTTCGGCCATGTCTTCGCCGGCGACGGTTATTCAGCCGGCTATTATTCCTACATGTGGTCGGAAGTGCTCTACGCCGACGCTTTCTCGGCCTTCGAGGAGACGGGAGATCCCTTCAATCCG
>JAFKFE010000332.1 GCA_017308345.1 Alphaproteobacteria bacterium
CACGCTCGCCACGAACGCGCTGATCGAAGGGCAGGGCGGCCGGGTTGCGCTGGTGATGATCGGCTTCGCCGAAGACGATCTTGCCCGAAGCGGGTTGGCAAAGGCGTTGGGTTCCGATCCCGTCGTTTTTTGCCCAGGCGGGCATGACGTTCACGGCGATCCGCGTCCGCTTGCGCTGGATGCTCTGGCGGAGGCATTGCCCGATCTTGCCGATACGGTTTCAGGCATCGCCGTGGCTTCCTATTTCGCGGTTCGCAATCCCGAACACGAGACTGCGGCGCGCGAGCTTATCCGCGAACGTGCCGGACTTCCGGTAACCTGCTCGCATGAGCTGTCGTCCAAGCTTGGCGGCCCGCGCCGCGCGCTGACGACGCTTCTCAACGCGCGCCTCATCTCCATGATCGCCCGCCTTATCGATGCCACCGAAGGCTTCCTCGAAAAGCGCGGCATCGCGGCGCCGCTGATGATGGTGCGCGGCGACGGCACGTTGGTCACCACGAAATTTGCGCGAGCCCGGCCGATCGAAACCATCCTTTCCGGCCCGGCGGCCAGCCTGGTCGGGGCGCGCTATCTGACGGAACTCGACGATGCGGTGATTTCCGACATCGGCGGCACAACCACGGATATCGCCGTGCTGGAAGGCGGCCGCCTGCGGCTGGATCCCCAAGGCGCAACCGTGGGCGGCCAACGCACAATGGTCGAGGCTGTCGCGATGCGCACCTTCGGCCTCGGGGGAGACTCGGAAGTTTCGCTTCAGGAGCGGTCGCTGACTTCGGCGATCGTGCTCGGGCCGCGCCGGCTCGTGCCGCTGGCGCTCGCCGCGGTGGAGCATGGCGATATCGTGCGCAAGGATTTGCAGCGCCAATTGCTCAAGCCCACCACCAGCCGGCTTGATGGCCGCTTTGCCTTGCGCACGGGTGTTCCAGACCGCTTCGCCGCTGGCCTGACGACCACGGAGGCGCGGCTTTACGCCGGTATCTCGGCTATTCCCGCCGCGCTCGACGAACTGCTGATGTCGACGTCACAGGTCGCGACGCTCAATCGCCTGGTCGCGCGCGGGCTGGTGCATATCGTCGGCTTCACACCGTCCGACGCGGCTCACGTGCTCGACCGGCAGGCCAACTGGGACCCTGTCGCGGCCCGACTAGGCGCGGAGCTGTTTGCGCGCAGGCGCGACGGCCAGGGGCATCGCATTGCGAAAGACGCGGACACATTTTCCGAGATGGTTCTCGCCTGCGTCACCCGGCGTTCGGCCGAAGCCATTCTGGAAACAGTCTTTGCCGAGGATGGGCTGGATGGCGGCGTCTCCGTTGCCAATCCGCTGGTCCAGAGGGCGGTTCGTCGGCGAGGCGGAATGGCACGGCTGTCGATCGTGCTCGACCGGCCGGTGATAGGCCTGGGCGCCTCCGCATCGCTCCACTATGCCGGCCTGCCACCCCTGATCGGCAATGACTGCCATATCGTCGAGCACGCCGACGTGGCAAATGCGCTGGGTGCGGTCGTCGGGCAGGTGCGCATGTCGGCGGAAGCACGCGTCAGCCAGCCGGAGATCGGGCTTTTCCGTCTGAATTCCGGCGAGCGGCTGGACGACTTCGATACCGAGGACGAAGCGATGGCCGCCGCCGAGGCCCATGTTCGCATCCTGGCGGCAGGTCTTGC
>JAFKFE010000333.1 GCA_017308345.1 Alphaproteobacteria bacterium
TTCATGGTCGCCTTGACGGCGTCGGCAACGCCCTGGCCGTAGGCGCTCTTGTCATGCAGGATGACGATGTTCTTGCCGGCATACTTCTTGGCGATCCACGGGCCGATGAAGGCGCCCTGCGCGTCGTCACGCGTGTAGAGCCGCATGATCGTCGGCCAGCCCGACTTGGCGGCGGCGTCGGTCAGCACCGGGTTCGACGAGGCCGGGCTCATCATCAGCGTGCCGGCTTCGGCATAGACGGCCGAGGCCGGGATGCTCGAGCCCGAGCAGGCATGGCCGTCGACGAACTTGACGCCGTTGGCGACGATGCGGTTGGCCACGGAGACCGCCTGCTTCGGGTCGCACTGGTCGTCCTCGATGTCGAGCTTGATCTGGGAACCGTTGATACCGCCAGCCGCGTTGATGGCGTCGGCGGCGGCCTGCGCGCCCTGCTTGAATTGGTCACCGATGGTGGCGAGCTGACCGGTCATCGGACCGACCACCGAAATGGTGATGTCGTCGGCGAAGGCAACCGGAGCGCTCATCATCAGGCCAAATGCGGCCGCGCTCAAAATACCCAATTTTTTCATGACTATAAGAACTCCTCCACTTGCGCGCGCCGCTCCGGCCGCGCTTCTTCCACAGAGCCGGGACAATTTCACCCTTCGCCGAAACTGTCGAGAGCACAATGCGGAAGGTTTTGGTTCATTTAGGCGAGGACTTCTTGGGCCAAGCGACCAATCCGCCGCATTCGAATAACGCTGTCATTACCCGGAGTTAAATGCGAAAAGCCGCGCCGGCCTTGTTCCGGCCGGTCGCGGCTTTTTGCAATCGAGCTTCCCCGGCGCCCCCGCGCCTGAACCCCGCTCGCTTCCCTGTTTCTCGCGCGGCTTCGGTCTACCTGCCGCGTTCTCGTTCTTCCTGACCGGCCGTCTTGTCGCGGCCTTGTCCAAATCGACGTCTCAGCGCCACGGGCGCAGGATCAGTGCATCGTCATCCATTCGCGCGCTTCGCGCAGCGCCTTGGCGATGTCGGCCTTCGACATCGTGGCCGACAGCTCGGAGCGCAGTTCAGCGGCGCGGGCCGAGCCCTTGATCGCGGCGATGTTGAACCATTTGTGGGCGGCGACGACATCGGTCTCGCAATCGCGGCCGGTCGCATACATCATGCCCAGTTCGAAAAGGATGTCGGCCTGGGCGGTTGCCCCCATGGCGCCGAAGCCGTCCTCGAGCATTTCAAAACGTGCCATCTCAATCCCCTGTCTGGCTCCCGAGAGCTGCCTCCTTTTCCCTTGGTGTCCGTTGGGCGGGCCGCTCTTTCGATGCTTCCGAGGATGACGGCTGGCCTTGAATCCGTCGTTAAATGGCTTGCTTAATTTGAGGAAAACAAAGCTAAAACAATAGGTAAACGCGAAAAACCGTTAAGCATGGGAATCCAGCATTTGCGCGGTTTTGCGTAAAATTCGATGAAAATAGCTGCGAGCGGAATCAAGACTCCGCTAACCACGGAAACCGAAGCGTTTTTCCGGTCCCGTTTATTTCCAGCCGTCCGCGCGGTGAAAATCCTCGCAACCTTCCGTCGCGGCACCGCTTTTGTTTTGACGGGAGCTGGATTAGCTTACGTTTGCGTAAAGGGCAGACGGGCGGACCGGAGCCCGCCGCAACCCGATTGGGAGGAGGAGGGTGCCGCGTGGGCCGACCCGATCGAAGGCAATTGGAAGACGCAGGCCGGTTCGACGGCGGCGATCGCCGGCGGCGGTTCGTTCTCGATCACGCTCAAGTCCGGCAAGTATTCCGGCAAGACGATCGGCTCGTTCAAGGCGGCCGGCGACAACAAATACACCGGCACCATAACCGACCCGGAAACCGACAAGACCTATTCCGGCAAGGCGACGATTTCGGGCACCTCGCTCAAGATGAGCGGCTGCGTGCTCGGCGGCCTGATCTGCAAGAGCCAGACCTGGCACAAGCTCTGATCGCGCCACATGATGAAATGAAAAACGGGGCCCGCGCGGCCCCGTTTTCTTTTGGAGCCGCAGCGCTCCGCCGCCCGGGCCCTTGTCGCCGACGCCGGCTCAAGACCTCGTCAATCAATTTGAACCGCAGATGAATACCGGTCTCAGAACCGGTTCAGAGGCATTCCGGCATTTTCTCCCGCATTGAAGGAGAGAGACATGCTTGCCCGCCGCTTCACCATCGTCTGCCTGCTGATGAGCCTGTTCGGCATGCTCTTCGCCATCCTGGTGGCGGAGGCCGGCCATCCCACCCGCTCTTGGGAACGGCCCGTGGCCGCTTCCCCGGTTTCGTGAACCAACCCAAGCACTCAAGCGACCAAGCTGAAAACGACCGGATTGAAAAACGGGGCACCACCACAATGAACCGCATCGCCAATAACGCAACGAAGATCCTCCGACTGCTGCCGCGGGCGATGCTCATCCTGATACTGCTCGCCGTCCCGGTGCTGGCTATGCCAATGATGCGCGCCGACACGAGCCACAGGATCGAGGCGCCCCCGCACAGGAACACCAGCGTCGGCTTCGTGCTGCTGATCAGCCTGCAACGCGGATAACACGGCGCCGGAAAAACAACGGCGCGCGCTTGCTTCGCGCCTGTCTCCCCCTCCCAAGCGCTCTCCTGAGTCTCTATATTGAGCCATGGAAAAGCGAATCTATCCCCAAGCCATCGAATCGGTCGTCATGCCGGAGCCCTTCGGCGCGCAGAGCTTCCATGACGCCAAGAAGGCCGTAGCGGCGCTGCAGATGCTCTACGACCGCAACACCAAGTTCCTGCGCGATTCCTTC
>JAFKFE010000334.1 GCA_017308345.1 Alphaproteobacteria bacterium
GCAGGCGTGCTGCTCGCGCTCGACGGGCTGCATCCGCCGTCAACGGGCGCGCGCGTCAGCTTCAAGGGCGGCAAGCCGACCGTCACCGACGGCCCCTTCCCGGAGGTGAAGGAAGTGCTGGGCGGCTCTTGGATGATCGACGTGCGCTCGCGCGATGGGGCCATCGAGTGGGCGCGCCGCTGTCCCGCTTCAAGCAATGAAGTGATCGAAGTCCGTCGCGTCCAGGAGCTCAGCGATTTTCCGCAAGACGTCCAGAAGGCGGCGGGAGGTTTCAGCGGGCTGTAGGTTGGCCGCCATCGGGACCGTCGAAGCGGTCTGGCGGATCGAGCAGCCGAAGCTCGCCGCCAGGCTCACCCGCACCCTGCGTGATGTCGGATTGGCCGAGGAGGTGGTGCAGGATGCTTTCGTCCAGGCGCTGGAGCGCTGGCCCCGCGACGGCATTCCGCACAATCCGGCCGCCTGGCTGACCCGGGTCGCCAACAACCGGGCACTCGACCGGCTGCGCCGCACCGTGCTGATCGACGGCAAGCACCGGCAACTTGCCGTCGATCTCGCCGCGCTAGAGCGCGCAATGCCCGACATCGAGGCGGCGCTCGACGAGGATATCGACGACGATCTATTGCGGCTGATCTTCACCTCCTGCCATCCGGCGCTGCCGGCCGAGCAGCGCGTGGCGCTTGCGCTGCGCATGCTGGGCGGACTTTCGACGGCGGAGATCGCGCGCGCCTTCCTGGTGCCGGAGGCCACCGTCGCCCAGCGGATCGTGCGCGCCAAGCGGACACTGCGCGATGCCGGCATCACCTTCGAGACGCCGCGCGGGCAAGAGCGGCGCGAACGCCTGGGCGCGGTTCTGGAGGTGATCTATCTGATCTTCAACGAAGGCTATGTCGCTTCCTCCGGACCGGACTGGCTGCGCGCCGATCTCAGCAACGAGGCCCTGCGTCTCGGCCGCCTGCTAACGACGCTGATGCCGGAGCAGGCGGAGGCGATCGCACTGCTGTCGCTGATGGAACTCAGCGCCTCGCGCTTCGGAGCACGCACCGACGGCGCGGGCAACCCGATCCTGCTGCTCGACCAGGACCGCGGCCGCTGGGACTGGTCGCTGATCCGGCGCGGTCTCGACGGGCTGAAACGCGCGATGGCGCTCGCGCCGACGCCCGGCCCCTACCAGATGCAGGCGATGATCGCCGCCTGCCACGCCCGCGCGGTAAGCGCGGCCGACCCCGACTGGATCGCCATCGCCGCCTACTACCAGGCGCTCGCGCTGGCGGCCCCCTCGCCCATCGTCGAGGTCAACCGGGCGGTCGCGGTCGGCATGGCCTTCGGGCCGGCGCAAGGACTGGCGATCGCCGACACGCTGAGCGACGAACCGCGCCTGAAGGACAAGCATCTGTTGCCCACGGTGCGCGGCGACCTGCTGGCGAAGCTCGGAAGGATGGACGAAGCCCGCGCCGAATTCCGCCGCGCCGCCGAGCTGACCGGCAATGCGCGGGAGCGGGCGCAGCTGCTGGCGCGTGCTGGTGGTGGTTGAAGCGTTCAGGAGATGATGACAGGTCGGCGGGACAGCGCCCCCCTCTGCCCTGCCGGGCATCTCCCCCACGAGGGGGGAGATCAGATGTCACGCTGGCTTTCGCCAATCGCCAACATTGCAGGATTG
>JAFKFE010000335.1 GCA_017308345.1 Alphaproteobacteria bacterium
GGCGGCATCGAACGACTTGGCGGCCATCGGCATCGGCACCGGGGCGATGTTCTGGTCGGTGATCTCAAGCACCTTGCCCAGGCTGACGCCGGCCGCTTCCGCGAGGGTCTTTGCCTTGGCCATCGCGTCGGCGACCGCCTTCTTGCGCGCCTCGGTGATCGTCGCCTTCGGATCGTCATTGGTGAAGGCGATGCCGCCGCCCTGGTTGACGCCGAGCGAAACCGCCTTGTCGAGGATCTCGCCTGTCTTGTCGACGTCGCGCACGCGCACCGACAGCGTGTTGGTCACCTGATAGGCGACGAGCTCGGCTTCCTGGCTGCCGTCGGCCTTGTTGGTGTAGTTGTAGCGCGGGCTGATCTGGATGCCCGCGGTCTGCAGGTCGCGCTCGGCGATCCCGGCGGATTTCATTGCCGCGATCACCGCCGCCATGGCGTCGTTGTTGGCGTCGAGCGCCTCGCGCGCGCTCTTGGCCTCGCGCATGACGCTGAGCGAAAGGATCGCCATGTCGGGCGCCACGGTCGCTTCGCCTTCGCCGGACACGATGATGCGGGGCGGGGGCTGGGTGTCTGCGGCGCTTGCCAGCGCCGGAAACGCGACCGCGGCAGCGAGCGCGATGGGCAAAAGATGTCTGGTCATGAAAACTCCTCGAAGTCTGCGGTCCGCAGCACCCGCGCCGCATCTCATTCGACCCCGCAAAGGCGCCGATTCCCTGCGATGCCGCGCATGGGCCTGGACCTGTTCACGCGCCTTATGGGCGCAAGCCGCTCTACGCAGCGAATATGGGCTGATTTTGACGGTCCCCGCCAGCGCTTTCGAAAGCCTTGTGCGAGGACAAGAAAAACACTAAGCCAGCGCGCGTGGGGCCTGTAGCTCAATGGTTAGAGCCGGCGGCTCATAACCGCTTGGTTGGGGGTTCGAGTCCCTCCGGGCCCACCATTATCGTTATTTATCAATGATTTATAGGGTGGTTCGCCACGAGGTTCGCCAACAGGTTCGCCAAGCATCGGCTTGCGCGTCACCAGACGCACGACTCGATCCATCCCCTGGACTGCCAGCCGTACTTGCGATGCCTCGCGCGAATAGAGCTCGGCATGATCGATGTCGTCGTGACCGAGCACATCCATGAGCTGCCTGGTCGAGGCCTCTGCCTCGGCCAGATAGACGCCAAGCGACTTCCTTAGTCCATGTAGGGTCAGCCCCTTCGGCAGGCCGGCAAGCTTGCACCAATGCGCCATCATTCCAGTCAGCGACTTGGCGGAGAACGGCTCTCCATAGCCGTTGACCAACACGGTCTCGCCGCGCCTGTCGGCCGCATCCAAAATCTCGGAGAGCATTGGTGTGATCGGCACGAAAAGCCGCTTACCGCCGGTTCGCCCCTTGTTCTTGGCCTGAACGATATCAAACCCGTCGAAGTGACGCTCGATGCCATCGATGAAGACACGACGGGTGACCCTTTGATCCCAGCGAAGACCGGCGACGTCGCCGCGACGGTTGCCGAGCCAGAGCGCCAAACCATAGCAAGTGCGTGCGGCGGTCCCGAGCTGCCAACGGTTTTCGAATTGCGCCATCGCCTCGCGCGACCATGCCTTCCAACCGGCATAAGCGGGACGCCATTCGACCGCCGCTGTAGGATCGATTTCGATCCAATCTTGCCGC
>JAFKFE010000336.1:0-1353 GCA_017308345.1 Alphaproteobacteria bacterium
GCCCCATGCCATAGGTCGGGAACTCGCCGATACGGTTGAACTTTGCCTTCGCATCATAGACGCCGACGACGCCGGCCGCATTGTCGAAGTCGTTCTCCGTCGCATAGAGCAAGGCGCCGTCGGGCGAGAACACGCCGTGGCCGAAGAAATGCCGGCCGGCGATGCTGGCGATGGTCAGCGGCTTGTCGCGGCCGGCATGGTCGAAGACGACGGCGAAGGTGCCGGGCTGCCGGGCAAAGACGACCGAGCGCTTCGACACCGGATCGAAGGTGACGTCATGGCCGCGATCGGGCAGATCGATCATGTGCAGGATTCTTCCCGCCTCGGAAAGCACCGCGGCGCCGAAGCTGCCGTCGCGCTTGACGAAAGCCGTGGCGAAGACGGCGTCCGCGGCAAGCGTGTCGGCCCAGGCACGCGGCGCCATCGCGGCGGCAAAGCCCGCGCCCGCGGCGCGCAGGAAATCGCGGCGGTCGATGAGGGCGGTTCTCATGGCATCAATCCCCGTCCAGAGACGAAAAGCCGGCGGTCAGGCCGAACTCGGCGGTCATTCTGGTGCCGATCAAGGTAGACAGGCTCGACGTTATCAGCGCGAAATGCTCGAGCTTGTCGCGGAGCGCCGGATCGGCGAGCGCCTTGTCGATCGGGCCGGGGACGGATTGCGCGGTCGCCACGCCGTTGGCGAGCTGGATGTGGATGGACTCGGCCATCCATCGCGCATCGGCGGGAAGCGCTTCACCAAGCTTCGAAACCTCAAACAGCCGGTCGACGCCGGACAGGTTTCCGGCCAGCGAAGCTGTGGTGTTCCGCGAGCGCCAGTAGATCGCCTGCTTCGGCTTGTCGGCATCGGGTTTCGCGCCGAGAAAGCCCTTGAGCCGCACGTCACGGATCATCTCCAGCTCGTTGATGAAGACGCCGACCAGTTCGGTCACCGCTTCGTTGCCGTCGCGGTAGAGCGGATTCTTCGGTCCCGGATTGGCCCAGAGCGAAGCGAAGCCATCGGGCTTTTGCCAGGCGTCGCGCACCTCGCCGGCCATGGTCTCGATGTTGCCGGCGACCGCCGCGCCATAAGCGCAGCGATAGGGATCGTCCTTCCCGGCAAGGGTTTCGGCGCCGTCGCCGTAAAGCACATATTCGAGCGCGCCGAGGCCCTGCATGGCGACGCTCTTTTGCGCCAGTTGCGCTGGATCAGTGGCTGACGGATCCTTGGATGCGAGGGTGGCCTGCACTTGCCTCAGGCCGATGCTCTTGCGGTCCGGCCAATAGAGCATGCGTTCCAGCCGGTTGTTCTCCTTGATCGGTCCGAAAGCGATGATCTCGGCCACCGACCAGGCCTCGACCGTGCCGGAAAATGCC
>JAFKFE010000336.1:1401-3056 GCA_017308345.1 Alphaproteobacteria bacterium
GAAAATGCCGCGCGCGCGGCCTCGAGATTCTTTTCGGACGGCGTTTCGCAAAGCTGGCGCATCGCCTTGGTCAGGCCGACGGCATGCTCGTCGAGGCCGGCATAAGCCGGACGGACGAAGCCGTCGATCGCGCGGCCGATGACATCCGAGGCCTTCACCGCGGCCGATGCCGGCAGGGAGATGGCCAGGAAAAGCGGAAGGGCAAGCGCGGCGGCCAGGCGTTTCGACATCAGAGTGACGCGTTTCGACATCAGAGTGACTCCAGGAATTTGATCAGCGCGTCACGATCGGCGGCAGTGGCGCCGGCAAAGCGGTCGCGCGCCTTCTGGCCCTCGCCCCCATGCCACAGGATCGCCTCGGCAAGCGTGCGGGCGCGGCCGTCATGCAGATAGAAAGCATTGCCGTTCACCGTCGCGGTGAGCCCAATACCCCAGAGCGGCGGGGTGCGCCATTCGCTCCCCGTGGCTTCGCCCACACGCTGCCCGTCGGCAAGGCCCTCGCCCATGTCGTGCAGGAGGAAGTCCGAATAGGGCCAGATCAGTTGGAAGGCCTGCGCCTTGTCGGGCGTGCCGCGCATGGTGACGAATTTCGGCGTGTGGCACGCAATGCAGCCCATTTCGTAGAACTGCTTCTTGCCGGCAAGGACGTCGGGCTTGCCGATGTCGCGGCGCGCCGGCACGGCCAGATTCTGGGAATAGAAGGTGACGAGGTCCATGACCGGCGGCGGCGCCTCCACCGCGCCGAGGCGTTCCTGCACGCCGTTCGGCATGGCAAGGCAATCCTTCTGCGCTTGCGTGCAATCGCCCCAATGCTTCGGCATTTCAGGCGTCGAGATGCCGATATCGCCGGCGAAGGCGTCGGCCGCCTGCTGTCGGATCGACGCGGTCTGGGCTTTCCAGCCGAAGCGCCCCAAGGTCACCGCGCCGCTCAACTCGTCACGCACGATGTTCGGCCTGCCCGAAATGCCGTCACCGTCACGATCGTCCGGATCGGCGTGGGCGAGGATATCGGCTGGAGCGATCTGCTCGATCAGGCCGAGCCCGATCATCGGCGGCGTCAGGCGCGGCGACAGCGTGGTGCGGGGATCGAGCGGACCGTAGCCGGGATCTTCGACCGAATAGCTCGGCTTGCGCAGCGAAACGACGGTGCCGTCGCCGAGCGTCACCTTTTGCTCCTGATAATCGACGCGCATCCGGCCCTCGCCCTTGAGGCCGGGGACCGCGAGAGCCTGCAATTGCGTGCCATAGACCGGATCGGGGAAGTTGAGCACCTTATGGTCGGCAAGCGCGGCTCTTTCCTCGGCGTTGCCGGCGTTGCCGGCGTCGCGCGCGAGCCTCAGGAACATCGACGTCGAGCCCACGCCTTCCGGCGGGCGGCCACGACCATCCTGCAGATGGCAGTTCTGGCAGGCGCGCTCGTTGAACAAGGGGCCTAGCCCGTCCGAAGCCTGGGTCGAGGACGGCGACGACACCCAGTTCTTGCGAAACAGCGCGTTGCCGAGCTTGAAGGTCGCCTCTTGCTCGAAGGTGATGTTGGCTGAGGATTGCGAGAACGCATCGCGGTTGACGTCCTTGCGCGAGGTGCCGGCGCCGCCCTGCATCAGCTCGAACGGCTCGGGCCTGGTGAAATCGGTTGTTGGCCTGGTGACGGCCAGA
>JAFKFE010000337.1 GCA_017308345.1 Alphaproteobacteria bacterium
GCCTTGGCCTCCGCCTCCGCCTTGGCCTCCGCTTCGGCCTTGGCCTCGGCCTCGTCGACGACGGGCTTGACCGGCAGGTGGCAGAGCTCTTCATAGTCCTTCATGTTGGACACATCGAGAGCCAGCTTGTGGGCCTCCAGACATTCAGAGGCGAACTTGATAGCCTCGTCGAGGCCCAAGGTCTTCGCGTGCTCCCGCTTCTCCAGCGGGAAGCCTTCCGCATAAGACTTGGTTGCAATCCGCCATGCGTTGCGGAAGGTGGACGTCGGCGTGGCCGTGCCGAAGACCTTGGTTTCCAAGGCCTTGCGGGCCGTCGCTCCCGACGAGCGCCCCATGGCCAGCCAGCAGCAGCTGACATAGTAGCCACCATGCGTCTTGGTTTCGAGGTCGACCATGCGGCCAACGATGCCGTTCAAGGTGTAGCCGGTCACGGCCGGCGTGTTCGCGGTTTCCATTTCGCTCTCCGTTTTGCTCAATTGAGCAAGTTACCGATTAGGCGCACCTTCCCCGTCCTCGCCCCTTCGGGGCTTGGCCTTGCTCGATTGAGCAACTTTCGGTTCAGACATAGCTCCGCCCCAGCCCCTCGCGGGGCCTTGCGAGGGGAGCCCCCGCCACCAGCAGCAACTCACTGCCGATAACTAAGAATAACCCACCCACCCCCAAGAACAAGGAAAGGAGTACACCCTTTTTCCTTGGTTTTAAGGCGAAGCCGGCGGGAATGGAGCGACATATACTGCAAAAAATTTTTTGAATTTTACAGTAATATTAGTCCAAAACAGAAAGGGCGCCCCGAAGAGCGCCCTTTCAACTCGCGTCTTCTTGACCAAACCCTAGTCCGAACCCGGGGCGACGGTCAAACGCGTTACTATAGGAAGAGAGAATTTTAGTTCAGAGCTGGCTTTTTCGCCTGCTCCAGCTCGGGGAGATGCTCGGTCACCAGGGCGCCGATGGTGCCGAGGAGCTGCTGAGCATCCTTAGCTCCGTACTTGTCCACCAGCATCTGGCCGGCAATCTGGATCAGGCGCGCAGCCCTGTTCTCCACGGTCACCCCGTTGTTAGCGGCCCAGGCATGGACCACTTCCTCCACGTCCTTCTGAAAATCTTCGATCGTCGGCATCAATGTGTTCCTTTCGGTATGTGGGGCATTCTGGCCTGCAGATCAGCGCAGGCGGCCTGCATCAGCTTCATCGCCGAGTCCTGGGTCATGGTCTCCAGGAGGAACTCGGCCACCACCTGCATGGTGGCCTGGACGATCCGCTCGACCCGCACGCCGGACAGGCGCGCGATGTCAAGGTTGTCGGTGATGCCATCGATCATCAGATCGATGTCGTCCTGGTGGTCACTCATAGCTGATCCATTTTTCGTATTCCCACCACTCGTCAGCATCTACCGTTATCACCTCATCGCTCCCACAACTGTGACGTAGTTGTAAACGATGTCGGTGCCCCCATTCCGCATCTCGCGCAGCTGTTCGAACCTGAAGGCGGGCGCCAGCTCCTCCATCAATCCGTGAAATCGCATCCGGGGCACACGCTGGACACCCCCCGCCTGAGCGCAGAAAACCCAGTATTCGTCGAAAAGGTGATCCCCCATAGTGCGGGTCTTGGAAGCTGCCATCCCCTCGTGCTCCCGCTTCCCGACCCGGAGACGAGGG
>JAFKFE010000338.1 GCA_017308345.1 Alphaproteobacteria bacterium
GAACAGGAACAGCCAGACCACGTCGACGAAGTGCCAGTACCAGGCAGCCGCCTCGAAGCCGAAATGCTGCTTAGGCGTGAAATCGCCGCGGATCGCGCGCACCAGGCAGACAGCCAAGAAGATCGTGCCGATGATGACGTGGAAGCCGTGGAAGCCGGTCGCCATGAAGAAGGTGGCGCCGTAGATCGATTCCTTGAACGCGAAGGGCGCGTGCATGTACTCGTAGGCCTGCACCATGGTGAACAGCATGCCGAGGCCGACGGTCAGCACCAGGCCGTTGATCAGGCCCTTGCGATCGCCATGCAGCAGCGCGTGGTGCGCCCAGGTCACCGTCGTGCCCGACAGCAGCAGGATGATGGTGTTGTAGAGCGGCAGGTGGAAGGGATCGAGGACCTCCATGCACTTGGGCGGCCAGACGCCGCCGGTGAAGGCGGTGCGGGCGTATTGCGATGCTTCGCCCGGGAACAGGCTGGCATCGAAGAATGCCCAGAACCAGGCGACGAAGAACATCACCTCGGAGGCGATGAACATGATCATGCCGTAGCGCAGATGCAGCGACACCACGCGCGTGTGGTAGCCCTCATGCGCTTCCTTGATGGTGTCCGACCACCAGGCGAACATCGTGTAGAGCACGATGATCAGGCCGATGAAGAACAGCCACGGATTGGCGATGTTGTGGCCGAAGACCGGAAAATTGCCGCCCTTCAGATATTGCATCAGGCAGACGCCGCCGATGGCGGTTACCAAAGCGCCGACCGAACCCAGGAAAGGCCACGGGCTGGGATTGACGAGATGGTAGTCGTGTTGTGGTTTTGCGTGCGCGTCTGCCATATCAACCCCCGAGGCTTGCTTCGGTATTGGAAACTTTGTTGGTGCCGCTGCCGGCGGCCGGCGCCGACGAGGCCACCGGCTGTTTCTTCTCGATCGGGAACATCGTGTAGGACAGGGTGATGGTCTTCAAGTCCTTCAGTTCCGGCACGTTGACGATGTCGGGATCGACATAGAACACGACCGGCATGTCCAGCGTCTCGCCGGGCTTCAGCGTCGTGTCGGTGAAGCAGAAGCACTCCACCTTGTTGAAATAGGCGCCGGCCATTTCCGGCTGCACGTTGAACGAGGCGCGGCCGGTGATGGAGCGGTCGAACTTGTTGGTGGCGCTATAATGCGCTTGGGCCGTCGCACCGATCTTGATCGTCATCGAGCGGGCGACAGGCTCGAACCGCCACGGAATGCCGTTGGTGTTGGCGTCGAAACGGATGGTGATGTCGCGGTCCAGCACGCGGCCGGCATATTGCTTCTCGGCGCGCTGCGTGGTGCCGCCATAGCCGGTTACCTGACAGAACACCTTGTAGAGCGGCACCGCCGCATAGGCCATGCCGACCATGCCGGTGAAAAAGGCAAGGCAGACGGCGGCGACGATGCCGTTGTTCAGCTTGCGGGACTTGCTCAGGTCGCCGCCCATCAGCCGCCCCCCAGCAGGCCCGAGCCGGTGAGGCTTGCGCCCTGGTGACCGAAGCGCACGATGGTTGCGGCATAGAAGATGATGACCAATGCCGCCAGCGCGACGGCGATGGCGATGGAGCGATTGCGGCGCGCCTTCCGCTGGCTTTCGGTCAACGTGACCAGTTCGAGGTTCTTGTCGGCCACGATCA
>JAFKFE010000339.1 GCA_017308345.1 Alphaproteobacteria bacterium
GATCGTGTTCACGGCTGCAATTCGATCACATGGGTGTCGCGAAGCGGCGTCGCGCGATGGCTGGAAACGACGACGATCCGATCGCTGAAGCGGGCCAGCAGCCGCCCGAGGACGCGCTCACCCTGCGCGTCGTCGAGATGCTCGGTCGGTTCATCGAGCAGCACAAGCGGTTGGGATGACAGCCAGGCGCGCGCGAGGTTGATGCGCTGCACCTCTCCGAGCGAGAACCGGTCCTGCCTGACCCAGGCATCGAGCCCGCCCGCTTCGCGGATACGGCCGTCCATCTCGACGGCTTCCAGCGCCCGCCAGAGCGCCGCGTCCGAGACATCGCCGGCGAAGAGATTGGCGCGGATGGTGTCCTCGAGCACGACCGCGTCGTGCAGGACGAGCGCCACGAGCGCGCGCCGCTCGCTTGCCGACAGGATGCGGTCGCCGGCCGCGAAGGCGTCGTCACCGATCCAGCCGGCGATCTGCTTGAGCAGGCTCGTCTTGCCCGAACCGCTTGCGCCGACGAGCACCGTCGGCTGGCCCCGCGCGAGGATCAGGGAGATCGGCATTCCAATCGCCCGCCCGTCTGGAGCGCGGCGCTGCAGGGCCCCGTGACGCAGGAGGCCGGGCCTGATGCCGTCCGGCGCGGATTCGCGCCTGTCGGCCGCGCTGCCATGCGTCCATTGGCCGATCTCGGCCCGAGCCGCGTTGCGGCGCAGCACCGCAACCAGCATGCGCGACGCGCCATTGATGGCTTCGCCCAGAGCCAGCCAGGAGAAGGCGAGCAACAAGGGCGCGAGAAGCTCGGTGCCTTGTCTGCCGGCATGCCAGGCGGCCGCCATCACGCTGACGCCGGCAACCGGCCCGAAGGCCGCGCCGATCATGTCCAGCGTGGCCTGCAGCCGGCGAAGCGCAAGCAGCGCGCCGTCGGCGCGGGAGAACGCGGCAAGCGCGTCGGCGCATTCCCGGCCCCAGGCGCCCTCCGCCTTCAAGGGAATGGCTGACGCCATGGCCGCGCCGAGCCGGCTTGCGCCCCCGCGACGCAGCGACCTGGTCTGCTCCCATGCCATGGCGCCAGCCTTGGCCACCCTGCTCCCCGCGAACAGGGTGGCAAGCAGCAACAATGAGATCGGCAGGAGGGACAAAGGCGCCAGAACGGCCGAGCCCGCGATCAGGACCGCGATGCCAAAGGCGAGGGTCAGCGCCGGCAGGCCCGCGCGCAGCCTGGCGAAATCGAGGTCCTCGACATCGTCGAGATAGTCGGCAAGGCGCGCGTCGTCGCCGAGCTGCCATCCGGCCCGGCGCACCGCCGGCGCTGCCGCCATGGCGTCGAAGAGCCCGACGCGGCGCGATACCTGATCGGCGAGCGCGGCCTTGTGGCCGGTCAGGCGCTCGCCATAGCGGGCGGCGGTGCGGCCCACCGCGAACAGCCTGATGAAAGCCGCGGGGATGTGAAAGTTGAAAGTGAACGCGGCGGCGGAAAGGCCGGCGATCGCCACCGATCCGAGCAGCCAGGCGGAAACGCCGCCCAACAGTATGGCGCAGGCCAGCGCCGCGAAGGCGAAGCCCGTCGCCAGCCGCCAGGACTTTCGGCTCGATGACTGATACGCTGTGCTCATGCCGCCACCTCGACAGTATCGTCGTGCGCGAGATCGATCAC
>JAFKFE010000340.1 GCA_017308345.1 Alphaproteobacteria bacterium
GAAGGTGTCGACTGCAGCCTCATCCGCCGCGTTCCGGGCGCGCGCTCGGCGCTGGCCGCGATCCTGGTGGACGCGCATGGCGAGCGCGTCATCGTGCCTTTCTACGACAAAAAAGCGCAGGCCGATCCCGAGGCGCTGCCGCTCGCCGACCTCTCCGCCTTCGATGCAGTGCTCGTTGATGTCCGCTGGCCGGGCGCCGCGGCGCTCGCCTTGAGCGCGGCCCGATCGATCGGCCGCCCGGCGATCCTGGACGCCGACACCGCGCCGGTCGAGGTACTGGAGCGCTTGCTGCCCTTGGCCTCGCATATCATCGCGTCCGAACCGGCGGCCCGTATCGTCTGCGGCCACGCGCTCGACCCCGAAAGCGCCTGCGCCGACCTTGCCTCGCGCACCGACGCCTTTGTCGCGGTGACCGGTGGCGCCGCCGGAACCTGGTGGCACGACCGGGCAACCGGGCGCATGCGCCACGTCGAGGCGCCGAAGGTCAAGGCTGTCGACACGCTCGCCGCCGGCGACGTCTTCCACGGCGCCTTTGCCGTCGGCCTCGCCGAGGCCATGCCCATGGAGGAAGCGCTGCGCCTTGCCAGCGCCGCCGCTGCGCTTAAATGCCTGCGCTTCGGCGGCCGCCGCGGCGCGCCGGGCCGGGCCGAGACGCTGTCGATGATGGCGGCGCACTGGCCGGCATCCCAAGAAGGCAAAGGGAGCTGAGATTCAGGTCAGCCGAGTCGGAGTCGAAGACGGGCGCGAAGCGACCAAACTGTGCGGATTTCGAGAACCGGAGCGGAGCGTACTTTTCGTACGTGAGCACCGGAAGCGCAGAAAGCCGTCATTTGCAGGCCGGCCTCACCTGAATATCAGTTCCCTTTGGGGTGCTCGACCGCTTGGCGCCCGAAATCCGGCACGTCGATGTCCTGGCCGGCCTCGATGATCGAGCGGCGGATGGCGCGGGTGCGGGTGAACAGATCGAACAGCTTCTCGCCGTCGCCCCAGCGGATCGCCCGCTGCAGCGAGGCCAGATCCTCCGAGAAACGCGCCAGCATCTCCAGGATCGCGTCCTTGTTGTGCAGGCACACGTCCCGCCACATGGTCGGGTCGGAGGCGGCAAGGCGGGTGAAGTCGCGGAAACCGGAAGCGGAATATTTGATGACCTCGCTCTTGGTCACCGCTTCAAGGTCGTCGGCGGTGCCGACGATGTTGTAGGCGATGATGTGCGGCAAGTGCGAGACGATGGCGAGCGTCATGTCGTGATGCTGCGGGTCCATCGTGTCGATGTTGGAGCCGCAGCGCCGCCAGAATTCCGAAAGCTTCTCGAGCGCCGAGGGGTCGGTGCCCGGCAACGGCGTGAAGATGCACCAGCGGTTCTCGAAGAGATCGGCGAAGCCGGCGTCGGGTCCGGATTTCTCCGTGCCAGCCAGCGGATGTCCGGGGATGAAATGCACGCCTTCCGGCACATGCGGCTGCATCTGCGCGATGACGGAGGCCTTGGTCGAGCCGACATCGGTAAGGATAGCGCCCTTCTTCAGCTCAGGCGCGATCTCGGCCGCGACCTCGCCGGAAGAGCCGACCGGCACCGAGACGATGACGAGATCGGCATCGCGCACGGCTTCGCGGGCGTCGGTGCTGTAGGAATCGCCAAGTCCGAGCTCC
>JAFKFE010000830.1 GCA_017308345.1 Alphaproteobacteria bacterium
GCGCCCTACCGCTTCTCCGACCCGGCCCGCTTCTCGCTAGCCCATGGCGGCAAGGACCGCCACCCCTTCCCCGTGCCGCTGAAGGTCTATGACGAGACGATCGCGGTGCTGAAATCGGCGGTGGGGAAGGCAAAGCTCGGGCGGAGCGAGGAGTTGGAGGCGCTGCGAAGGCTGGACGGGGAGTCACGGCGCATGGAGCGGTATGTGACCGGGCCGAGCTTGAAGGAGATCGTGGCAGGCGAGATGGACCAGTCGCATCTGCTGGGCGGGCGGAGCGTGTTTGGGTGGGAGAAGGGGCCGGAGGAAGGGGAGTAATATCTATCCAGAAACAAACACGTCTGTTCGATGATGAGCCAAATAGCTCTGCTGTTGCACCGTGAATGCCCCAACATGCCAAGTCGACGGCGCTTCAGCGAAACCGAACCGTTGCATTGCCAGTTGATCAAAGCCCAATCGTTGCAAATCCGTTCGATCGACGCGCGGTGAAACCAAAACTTCGCCGCCATCATCGAAACTGATGAAGCCGCGATCGAACAAATGGTCGGCATCAGGCGTCAGAAGCAGCCCGTTCATGCCGTCGAGCCGTTCTTGGGCGGAGGTGCACAGACGCCACGGCTTGATATGGCTTGCGATCAGCAATGACGGGTTCGTTACGCCCGTAAGGCGACAGGAGCGCTCTACCGTCTCCACATTTGCGCGAAACTTACCTTGTCCGCGACGGGCGAGAATAACGCTCTTTTTGACGGTATCATCAAGGCTGCGATCATCTTTGATCCGTCTCTCGACAGCATCTTCCAGTTGCTCATTGACGATCTCGAAAGTCAGGCTGTTGGCGCCTCCGCGCTCCAGTGCTGCCCGATCAAAAATTGCTTCGGAGACGATTGTCTGAAACACCGCTGACGAAATGTTCGCGAGATAGGCCTTTTGATTGCCTGCCCCAGAGGCCGGGCTGATCGGTGAGTATTTAGCGGGAAGCAGCGGCCCCAGTACTTCGATCAATGCCTTCGGTCGCACTGGCGGATCAAGCTGCGTCCAGAAAACAGGCAGAAGCCAGCCTTCTTTGTTCCAGTAGGATCCAGCCTCCCTGAATTCCGCTGGCTTTGGCGCAGTGAATGCGAACTCGGTCACTCGTCCGACGTATCGAATAGCTTGATCGAAAAAGGACAAGACAAAATCGCCGGGCGACGCTCGGCGCATATTGTTGTAAAATTCGCTGCGGGCGCCATTGCTCTCAGTTTTAGGCGACCAGAGATACTGACCCTCGATCTCTTGGCGGGCTGTCTGATTATGATTGACCCACCAAAACTTTGGCATCGCGAAGAATTGTCTGAGAAGATTTGCTAACGAGTTTTAAGCCAGCTCGTCAGCTTGTTCAAGGCGCGCTTTCCCTCACCCCGCCCGTCTCCCCATCATCCCATAATGCACCGCCAACAGATCCAGCCCGACCTTCAGCAGCTTCACCACCACATCCCTTCCCTCGCCGTTGCGTTCGGCGATGGCCTTCACCGACTGGCCTTCGAGGCATATATTGCGCACCACCTCGGCCACCTCCCAGTGAGCGAGCGCGGCCGTAGCGTGGGCGTGTTCGCGGCCGGCTGAGAGGACGCGGTCGGGGACGCCGCCGCCCACGCGGCTGGCGTCGA
>JAFKFE010000831.1 GCA_017308345.1 Alphaproteobacteria bacterium
ATGAGCTCGGCCTGTCGGATGACGCGATCAAGAAAGGTCTGTCGTCCTTCGCCGGCGTCAAGCGGCGCTTCACCCATACCGGCTCGTGGAACGGCGTCGAGGTGTTCGACGATTACGGCCACCACCCGGTGGAGATCGCGGCGGTGCTGAAGGCCGCGCGCAGCGCGACCAAGGGGCGGGTGATCGCCATCGCGCAGCCACATCGCTTCACCCGGCTGCACGACCTGTTCAACGAATTCTCAGTCTGCTTCAACGACGCCGACACGGTGATGGTGGCGCCGGTCTATGCGGCGGGCGAGGAGCCGATCGAGGGGGTGACGTCGGACGCGCTGGTGTCGCGCATCCGCGCGGGCGGCCATCGCGACGCGCGCTATATCGATGGCCCGGCGGCGATCGCGCCGGCCATCCGCGAGCTTGCCAAGCCTGGCGATTTCATCGTCTTCCTCGGCGCCGGCAACATCACGCAATGGGCTTACGCGCTGCCCAAGGAACTTGGCGGGACGCCCTCATGATGCGCGGCCAGGATCTCATCGACAGGCTTGGCGACCGGCTTTCCGGTCTGCGCGGCCGCATCACGCCGAACGCCGAGATGGACAAGATCACCTGGTTCCGGGCCGGTGGCCTTGCGGAAGCGCTGTTCCAGCCGGCCGACGAGGAAGACCTGGCGGCCTTCCTGCGCGCGGTGCCGCAAGAGGTGCCGGTCATGGTGGTCGGCGTCGGCTCGAACCTCCTGGTGCGCGACGGCGGCATTGCGGGTTTCGTCGTCAGGCTCTCGGCCAAGGGTTTCGGCGAGGCCGAGGCCACCGGGCCGACCACGATCAAGGCCGGCGCGGCAACGCCGGACAAGCGCGTCGCCGCGGTGGCCTATGAAGCCGGCATCGGCGGTTTCCACTTCTACCACGGTATTCCAGGCGCCATTGGCGGCGCGCTGCGCATGAATGCTGGCGCCAACGGCGTGGAGACTCGGGAACGGGTCGTCGAGGTGAGGGCGCTGGACCGCAAGGGCAATCTCCACACGCTCAGCAACGCCGATATGGGCTACGCCTATCGCCATTCGTCCGCGCCCGCCGGCCTGATCTTCACCTCGGCGATCTTGGAAGGCGTCCCCGAAGACAGGGCGGTAATCAAGGCGGCGATGGATGCCGTACAGAACCATCGCGAGACGGTGCAGCCGATCCGTGAGAAGACCGGCGGTTCGACCTTCAAGAATCCGGAAGGCACCTCCGCCTGGAAGGAAATCGACAAGGCCGGCTGCCGCGGGCTGATGATCGGCGGCGCGCAGATGTCGCCGATGCATTGCAACTTCATGATCAACACCGGCACGGCGACCGGCTACGACCTCGAATATCTCGGCGAGACGGTGCGGGCGCGGGTGCTCGAGAATTCAGGCATCCGGCTGCAGTGGGAGATCAAGCGCATCGGCAGTTTCCGGCCGGGTCATGAGGTGCAGGAGTTCCTGGGGCAGCTTCTTTAGGTGCGCTGATATTCAGGTGAGGCCGGCCCGCAAACGGCGGCTTCCTGCGCTTCCGGTGCTCGCGTACTTCAGTACGCTCCGCTCCGGTTCTCGGATGCCACCGTTTTCAACTCGGCCTGATCTGAATCTCAACGCACCTAAGCGCCTCGCGATGTTCAAGTAATGC
>JAFKFE010000832.1 GCA_017308345.1 Alphaproteobacteria bacterium
GCCCGCGCCCTGGCGCTCGGCGAAGGAGGAAGCGGATTGCCGGAAGGCCTCCACCTCGGCCGGAGACGGCGAGAAAATGATCCCACCGTGTTCGGCATCGAGCAGCGCGGCGCTTGCGAGCGGCCCGGCCGAGGCGCCGAGGCCGACGACCATCGGCACGCCGCGCGAGCGCGCCAGCATCGCGACATGGCTGGCCGTGCTGCCGTGTTTGAGCGCGATGCCGCCGCCTTCGCTCCAGTCGGTTTCGAGGAAGCGCGTCGGCGCGATGTCCTCGCCAAAGAGGATCGCGCCCGGGGGCGCGGCGGCCTCGCCATCCTCGCCCAGCGCCCGCAGCACCTGGTCGCGAATGTCGCGAAGGTCGGCCGCGCGGGCGCGGAAATAGTCCTGGTCCGACGCTTCGTAGCCGGCGATTTCCCCGTCCAGCGCCGCCCGCCAGGCGGCATCGGCCGCCTGTCCGGAACCGATCGAGGCGAAGGCCGGACCGCTCAACGCATCGTCCTCCAGCATGGCGATGTGGAATTCGAGGATGCCAGCGGCATCGCCATCGGCGGTTTCGACAAGCGCCGCCAACCGGCCGACGGCCTTGCCGATCGCCCCTTCCAGCGCGGCTTTTTCTTCCATCATGCTTGCCTTGGCTTTGTAGCTGGCGGGAGGCCGGTCGAGGTCGAACAACGGCCCTTCGGCATAGCCTGGCGAGGCGGGAATGCCTTCAATCCGCATGGCCCGCATTCCTTGCGGGGCGGCAAACGTGCGGATCCGTCTCAAGCGGACCGGGCATGATCCGCGCCCTCGTCGAAGTCGCGCTGCACCAGACCGACCAGCGCCTCGACCGCCTTGCTTGCGCCGTCGCCCTTGGCGCGGATGTGCAGCAATGTTCCCTTGGGCGCCTTGGCCGCCATCACCTTGACGATGCTCTTGGCGTCGAACCACGGGCCGTTGGCGGCCACCGCCACCTCCACTTCGGCCGCGAAAGTCTTGGCGAGCTTGGTGAACTTCACCGAAGGGCGCGCGTGCAGGCCCACGGCGTGGGTGATCAGAACGGTTGCTTCTGCGGATGCGGACATTCAGTCGGTTCCCGTTCGTTCACGACGGCGACAGTTCATGCGCCGTCGCCACCACTTCCTTGAGCGAGGCGCCGCCGGAGGATTCGGTTGCCGCCATCACCGCGCCTTCGACGATCGGCGCGTTGCAGACGACGATCTTCTGCGAGCGCGGCTCGCCGATCATCTCGACCGCCATCTCCGAGTTGGTCTCGGCGCCGCCGAGATCGACCAGGATGGCGACGCCCGCTTCGGACCAGGCCTTGTCGATCGCGCCCATTATCGCCTCGACGCTGGTGCCGAGCCCGCCATGGCCGTTTCCACCGCACCATGCAAGCGGCACTTCGTCGCCCACCATCTGGCGCACCATGTCGGCCGTGCCCTCGGCAACCAGGGGGGAATGCGACACGATGACGATACCGACATTGCTCATCAATTGCCCTCTATCGCTTCCGCGACCGCGCGCACCAGAAGCGCGGTCGATCGCGCTCCGGCGTCCATATGCCCGATCGAGCGGTCGCCAAGGAATGAGGCGCGTCCGCGCAGGGCCTTCATCGGCACGGTCGCGTCAGCCGCCTTGTCGGCCGTGTCGGCAATC
>JAFKFE010000833.1 GCA_017308345.1 Alphaproteobacteria bacterium
CCGAGTTCCTGCTGCAGGTCCATCAGTTCGAACTGAGTTTCCTCGCGCAGCTTCTTGTCGAGCGCGCCGAGCGGCTCGTCGAGCAGCAGGACCTTGGGCCGCTTGGCGACCGAGCGCGCGAGCGCCACGCGCTGGCGCTGGCCGCCCGAGAGCTGATGCGGCTTGCGCTTGGCGAACTGCTCGAGCTTGACGAGCTTCAGCATCTCGGCGACGCGCTTTTCGATGTCGGCTCCCGGCATGCCTTCCTGCTTGAGGCCGAAGGCGATGTTCTTCTCCACCGTCATGTGCGGAAACAGCGCGTAGGACTGGAACATCATGTTGACCGGCCGCTTGTAGGGCGGAATGCCGCGCAGGTCCTGCCCGTCGAGAAGGATGCGGCCCGCCGACGGTTCCTCGAAGCCGGCGAGCATCCTGAGCAGGGTCGACTTGCCGCAGCCGGACGCGCCCAGCAGCGCGAAGAACTCGCGCTCGAAGATGGTGAGCGACAGATTGTTGACGGCTGTGAAGTCGCCGAACTTTTTCGTGACCTTGTCGAACTGGATGTATGGCTTGGCGTTCGGGTCATTCCATGGCGCGAAATCCCTGCGGATGCTGCCAAGCGATTTCATGATCCCCACTCCGTTGCTTTTTAAGTTTTCCCCAAAAGAAAGCGACCCCGGCAGTTGTCTGCCGGGGTCGTGTCTCGATGCTTACTGGCCGGTGACGATCTTGGTCCAGGTGCGCGTGATGATGCGCTGTGTCTTGGGATCGTATGGCAGGACGGTGTAAAGCTTCTTGGTCGTCTCCTCGTCCGGATAGACCGAGGTGTCTTCCAGCAGGGCCTTGTCGACGAACTGCTGCGAGGCCTTGTTGCCGTTGGCGTAAAGCACGTAGTTCGACGATTTGGCGATGACTTCCGGCGTCATCATGTAGTTGATGAACTCAAGCGCTTCCGCGGTATGCGGCGCATCGGCAGGGATCGCCATCTGATCGAACCACATCTGGGCGCCTTCCTTCGGCACCGAATAGCCGATCTCGACGCCCTGCTTGGCTTCCTCGGCGCGATTGCGCGCCTGGAAGACGTCGCCCGACCAGCCGACCGCCAGGCAGATATCGCCGTTGGCCAGAGCATTGATGTATTCCGACGAATGGAACTTGCGGATATAGGGCCGGACCTTGAGCAGCGCTTCCTCGGCCTTGGCGATGTCATCGGGCGAGGTGCTGTTCGGGTCGAGGCCGAGATATTTCAGCGCCGCCGGAATGATGTCGGCCGGCGAATCCAGCACATAGACGCCGCAATCCTTCAGCTTGGCCAGGCTCTCCGGGTTGAAGAACACGTCCCAGCTGTCGATCTTGTCGGTGCCGAGCGCTGCCTGCACCTTCTTGACGTTGTAGCCGAGGCCGACGGTGCCCCACATATAGTTGACCGAATATTCGTTGCCCGGATCATATTTGGCGGTGCGCTCGGTAATGACGTCCCACATGTTGGAGATGTTGGGCAGCTTCGACTTGTCGAGCTTCTGGAACACGCCGGCCTGGATCTGGCGCGCCAGGAAGTTGGCGCTCGGCACGACGACGTCATAGCCGCTGCCGCCGGCAAGCAGCTTCGTCTCCAGGATCTCGTTGGAATCGAAGGTGTCGTAGACCACCTTGACGCCTATAGTCCGACCAGTTGTAGACATTGACGACGCGGTCCTCGGCATGGCCGCTTAGGGTGAAAAGCGTCAGAAATGCCGACGTCGCCGAAAGCCAGAGCGCTTTGCGGATCATGGTGTTCTCCTTTGGTGAGTGTTCCCTCGCCGGCTCGTCGCGATATGGCGGGGCGGCGTTGGTTTCAGACTATTGAGCTTTCCGGAGAGCGACAAGCGTGAACTGTCCACGCCGGGCTCGATCACGGCATCAAGGTTCGAGACGCTCCAACCTCCCAGGCGAGGCACCCGGGCGGCGTCAGCGGCATTCACCGCGGCGTATTGAGAGCTATGACGATGCTTTCCGGTCCCGAACGGGCCGGCGGAGACACTTGGCAAGATACGCCTGTCTTGTTGTTGCCGTGGTCGCAGCCTGCCCGCCCGGCAACTGGGTTGTCAATGGGGAAGGCTGCCTAAAGCGCGTCGCACTGAAACGGATTCAGGCGACGCGCTTTAGGTCTTTGTTTTGATGCATGTCGTTCTCCCAAAACCGCTGCGCACTTTTGGGCGACATGCATTGACGTCAATTGGGTGACGGAAGGCCGGTGACGCCGGGACGCGCCGGCCGCGTCT
>JAFKFE010000834.1 GCA_017308345.1 Alphaproteobacteria bacterium
CGGTCTCGCTCGCTCTTTTCCGGATCGTTTCGTTAAGCTCGATGCTGGCGGCACTGACGGCGGTCGCGCTTGTCTGCGGGCTGGAGCAGCCGTTGCCCTATCGGCTGCTGGTGATCGCGGGCGGCTTCTACGTGATTGCGCGCCATCGCGCCAACATCCAGCGGCTGCTGGCCGGGACAGAGCCGCGCCTTGGCCGCGCCCCAGGATAGGAACGCGCGGCGACCTTAGTGAAGGACCGGTTCCCGCCGTTCCATCACAAAGCCGACCGCGCGCGCGACGACATCCCTGTCGGCCAGGATGCGGCGGTGGCCAAGCCCATCGGCCCAGTGCAGATGGACATGCTTGCCAGCGGCCGCATAACGCCTGGCATGGTCGGCATGGACCTCGCGATCGTCCGGCGCATGGATGATCAGCGTCGGCACCGGCGCCTCGGCGAGTTGGCGGTCGCCGGTGAATTCGCTGAGCGGCCGGCCCGAAAGGTGTTTCACCCTGTCCGCCATGGCAACGCGAGAGCGCGGCCCGACATTGAGCCTGTGGCTGAAGTCGTCGAAGATTGCCGGCAGCGAGCTCGGCGCCGCAATCAGCACCAGTTTTTGCGCCGCAAGCGGCGGCATGCCCTTGACCGATGCCGCGACGGCATTGGCGGCAACCGCTCCGCCGAAGGAGTGGCCGACGACGGCGGCAAAGGGACCGAACCATTCGCCGGCGACCCGCGCCGCGTCCACCGCATTCACCATGTTGAGATGGCGGCCGAGCGAATGACCATGCCCGGGCAGGTCGAGCGAGACGACCTTGTAACCGGCGCCACGAAACCCCTCGATCAAGGCGCGCATATATTCGGTGCGCGAGCGCCAGCCATGGATGACGAGCACCGTCCCGCGCGATTCCCTGCCCGGTTCCGGCCGGAATTCATGCGCCGCGACGCAGTCCGTCCTGGTCTTCAGCCGATGATGACGCGCCTCTGTCATGAAGGCCGAGGCACGTTCGACGGCGCGGCGTTCGCCGTCACTCAGGGATTTGACGTTGGGTGTGCGGCAAAACAATTCGAACGCGGCGCGGCCGCTGAGACGCGGCGCGACATGCTCAGCCGCGCCAAAACACCCCGGATGACCTTCATTCCAAATGATGCCATATTGGCAGTCCATCCATTCGTTCAAGCATGAACATAATAGTTCAAACATGAACATTAAGCAAGAGCTGCCCTGGGACAACCCGCGTTTCCGCAACTGGGTCGCGGTGGCGCGCGCCTGCCATGTGCTGGAGCGCACGCTGGCGGTGAAGCTGGCGCCGCTGGACCTAAAACCCGCGCAGCTCGACGTGCTGATGAACCTCTACCGCCACCCCGGCATGTCGCAGCACGACCTGGCCCGCAAGCTGCTCGTCGGCCGTTCCAACATCACGATGCTGCTGCCGCAGCTCGAAGGGCGCGGCCTGCTGCGCCGCGAAGGCGACGAGAAGGACAAGCGGGTGCTGCGGCTGAACCTCACCGAAGCCGGCGAGGCGCTGCTGATGAAGGCTCTGAAGGTTCACATGGCGCTGATCGAGAAGGCGATGAGCCAGTCCACGCCGGAACAGTGCGACATGATCGGCGAGCAGATGCGCAAGATCGCCGACGTGCTGAAGGAAGCCTGAGCGG
>JAFKFE010000501.1:0-12521 GCA_017308345.1 Alphaproteobacteria bacterium
CGTCGGCGATGCGCCCTATTACGGACGGTTCGGCTTCTCGGCCGATCGCACCGGAACGCTTGCCATGCCCGGCCCTTATGAGCGGCACCGGCTCCTGGCGCTGGAGCTGAAGGATGGCGCGCTGGATGGCGCCAAGGGCACGATCAAGGCGACCGGCCGCAGGATCAAGGGAGAAGCGCAGGGCTTCGTCGCCTGACGGCTTTTTTTCACGCAATTCCGGACGGAAAGCTACGGCGAAGGCGCCGAGCCTAACCGCCACGCACTTTTCCTGGAATTGCTCCAGGTTCGACAAAAAACGACGCCGCCCGGTGGGCGGCGTCGTTTTTGCGAATGATCAGCCGAGCAACTGGCTCAGCGCCATGGCGACCGTCATGTCGCCTTCGACCTTGAGCTTGCCCGCCATGAAGGCCATGGTCGGGTTGAGGTCACCGGCAATCAGCGAATCCAGGTCGTCGAGCGAGAGCTTGATCGTGCAGTCGGTCGGCGCGTCGGTGGTCGAGACGGTCGCGCCGTCGATGACGATGACGCCGTCGCTGCCGGTGTCGAACTTGACCGAGTGCTCGAAGCCGGCGCTTGCCACGCGCGACTTGATCTTGTCGGCAATCTCCTGAACGCCCATGGCGGTTCTCCTCGTTGGTTGCGTTGACGCGCACCGGCCTGTCGAGCCGCTGGGCGAGGTAGACGCGCCGCGCCCGCGCGGCCGCCTGTCACCGGCGCATATAGCTTCGAGTTGACGTTAACGTCAACGCGGTCACCCTGCGTCATATCGCTTGGAGAGCTGTCCCATGTCTCCGCCGGGCGGCGGCCAGGCCGTCAATGCTCCGGCGCCGCCTGGAAGGGCTTGGTCATCGCCGCCGCGGTCTCGCCGGCATTCCTGCGGCGGCGAAGCGCGTTGTCGCGGATATCGTCCTTGGAGAGGAAGTTGACCTGGTCGATCAGCACCTCGTGCACCAGATCGACGCCGACACGGGTGTTGATGGTGTCGCGGATCGACTTGCGGAAAGCGTCCAGATCGATCGATTCCTTCTTGGTGAAATCGATCTGCGGATTGGAATAGAGGTAGGAATAAACCTGGTCGGTCATCAGCGCCTGCGCTGGGACCGACAGCTTCTTAATCTGTTCCGGTTCCACCGTGTAGACGAGCTTGGTGAGGAAATAGCCGTCGATCGTGCCGTCGCGCAGCAGCGGCACCGAGATCATGTCGGTCTTGACGTAGTCGAGGCCGCCCAGCATAGGCTTCGGCGGTTCGGCCGCGCCGCGCTGGCTGGCCGCCTGGAAGGAATAGAAGACCGCGCCGAGCGTCACGGCGCAGATCCACAGCGCGGCGGCTATGAACTTTATCACCGGGTCTGCCCTTGCGCCTCGATCATCCCGGTCAGGCTCGCGCCATTCCGAACTCGCCGGCCGAATAGGTGCCGTCGGCATCGGCGCGCTGGATGGCGTTCCTCAGAAGCGTGGCGACCTCGTTGACGGCGTTGAGATGGGCCAGGATCGCCGCCTCGTTCTTCGCCAGCTTCTGGCGCAGCCGCAACAGACCTTCGCGATGCTGCTCGAGGAATTCGATCTCGTTGGCACCCTTGAGCGCCCGGTTCAGCTCGTAGAGATAACGGCTCTTGCGCGCGTTCGACGCCTTGAGGTCATAGGCCGTTCCGCTGCGGATGCCGGCGGTCTCCTCGTCCACGACTTCCTCGATGCGGCCGATGATGGCGGCGAGGTTGCCGGGTCGTGCCGCGGCGGGCGCTTCCATTGCGTTGGTCCGCGCGGGAAGGTTGGAAAGGTCCGTTTGGTCGGCCATGTAGATCCCTAGATATTGATGTCCGTTTTTATGGTCGTGTCGTCGCCGGTCATCGACCGCGCGGCCTTGCGCTCAAGCTCCTCGAGCATCGAGGTCGAAAGCCGGGTCTGCTGGTCGATCTCGGCTTTCTGCGGTCCGCCGGCAACGGGGCCGACCGGCACCTTGTGCTTGCCGTCGAGATAATGGTCGGCGAGCATGGACCTGGCGATGCCGATGCCGCCATGCGCGGCCATCACATCGGCGACCTTCTCGGCGAGCTGCGATTTCCACATGTCGCCCGCCAGGCCCTTGCCGTAAACGCCCTCGGTGTCCTTGGGCATCATGTTCTGGATGAAGGTGGTCAGCACCATCGCTTCGAAGCGCTGGAACTTTTTCGACGGATCGGCGGCTTGCGCCTTGTCGGCCGCGGCGCGCGAGAGCACGGAGCCGGCATCGACCGTTGCGGAAGGATCGAGGGAGAAGGGTGCCGAGGCGCCGTTCGCCCTTCTCGCGAGCGCCGCGCGCGCGGCTTCCACGTCGGCCGGTTCCGCTGCGCGGGCAACGTCCATGACGATGTCGCTGGGTGGGGAAATGGCCAAGAAAGTCCGCCCTTTGCCGGTTTTGTTTTCCGCACAATGACTGAACAAGCTTGTGGCAGGCTTGCGGTCCCGGATGATGGCGACGGCGTGATCCCCAGCCGGCGCAAGAGCGGAGACGATTCGTCGCCGCTTCAACAAATGGCGTTGCGCCAGGCCAATCCACGAGCCAAACCCGATCCCACGGATACGCGGCCCGCGCTCGTGTCCTGAATTGTCCGCATCTGTCCATATGTGCCGGTATCGGCTCTGTGCATGCATCTCTAGCCTTTGACCTGGGCCACCCGCCGGTGCGCCCAAGGGGGTTGTGCGCGGTTGCGTCAGCAGGCTGGGGACACGGAATGGACATGACGAAGCGTGCGCGGGCGGGCCGGGGTGCATCGCCTGCGATGGTGGCCGGCCTGGCGGCGCTGTTCATGTCGAGCTCGACGCTGGCGCTCGGCGCTTCGCTGAGCTGGAACGGATCGACCTCGGGCAACTGGTTCACGCCGGGCAACTGGACGCCGTCCTCGACGCCGACTGCGAGCGACGATCTGGTCATCAACAGCGTCGCCAGCACCGCCACGATAAGCTCCGCCGGGGCGGCCGCAAAGACGGTCAATATCGGCAGTACCGCCGGTTCGGACGGCGCGCTCATCGTCACCGGGGCCGGCACGCTTTCGGTGTCGAGCAACTATCTCATCGTCGGCGATTTCGGCACCGGCGCGCTGACCATCTCCGGCGGCGGCAAGGTCACCAGCGCCGGCGGTGTCGTTGCCAACAATGCGTCATCCTCCGGCACGGTCACCATCACCGGCGCCGGGTCGCAATGGTCCAACAGTTTCCTGTCGATCGCGGCCGACAACGGCGCGGTCGGCCGCGTCCGCGTCGAGGCGGGCGGCAAGCTGGTTTCCAGCGGCAGTATTACGATCGCCGAGGTTTCGTCCAATGCCGATGGACAATTGATCGTCACCGGCAGCGGCTCCAACCTCACCATGAATGCCGCTATCGCCACCTTCATCATCGGCGCCGACGGCAAGGGTGATTTCCAACTGCTCGACAATGCTACCGCCGCCACCAAGCTGAGCTATGTCGGCGGCAACGCAACGGGCGTCGGCACGGCCACGGTGTCGGGTGGCGCGGCATGGACAACCGAGAACCTTTTCGTCGGGCCGGTTGGCACCGGCACGCTGACCATTTCGGGTGGCGGCCAGCTTACAACCACGCCCAACAGTATCCTGACCACACCCACCGCCGGCATCACCAACGGCAAGGTCACCGTCACCGGCGCCGGCTCGCAATGGAAGATCACCGGCGCCTACAACAACGTGCCGCTGGCGATGGGTTCGACCAGCCAGACTTCGGAGCTGAACGTGCTTGCCGGCGGCACGGTGCTGATCGATTCCACGGCCAGCAGCTTCCTCAGCGGCGACACCCGCATCGCCAACACCGCAAACTCGAAGGCGGCGATCACCATCGACGGCGCGGGGGCGAGCTTCACCACGCCCTACAGGCTCTATCTGGGCAACGCCAACAATTCGACCGCCACGGTGACCGTGTCGGGCGGCGGCGCGCTCAACACCGGCTATACGAATATCTCCAGTGCCAGCGACGCCACGGCAGCCACCGCCGACACGGTGACGGTGACAGGCGCGGGCTCGGTCTGGACGATCAGCGACACGCTCGGGTCCGGCCCCAGCGATCTGCAGGGCCTGACTGTCGGCGGCGCCGGCAAGGGCGTGCTGACGATCGCCGATGGCGGCAACGTCAAGGTCAATGGCGGGACCGGCACGGTCGGGATCGGCGGCCTCGCCGGTTCCTCCGGCACGCTGAACATCGGCGCCGCCGCGGCCAGCCCGGCCGCCGCACCAGGCACGCTCGAGGCGTCGACCGTCATCTTCTCCAGCACCGCCGCCGCGCCGCAATCGGTCAACTTCAACCATACCTCCAGCAGCTATGTGTTCGCGCCGAAGATCGACGGCAACGGGCCAGGCGCCGTCAACATCATCGCCGGCACGACCATCTTCACCGCCGACAATACCTACACCGCGCCGACCACGATCAGCAGCGGCGCCACGCTGCAGCTCGGCAATGGCGGTACGACCGGCGGCATCACGAGCAACGTCACCAACAACGGCACGCTGGTCTTCAACCGTTCGAGCGATTTCGGCCTCGGCTATGCCGGCGTCATTTCCGGCAGCGGCCAGGTGATCAAGAACGGCAGCGGGACGATCACGCTGACGGGCGCCAATACCTATAGCGGCGGCACCACGATCAACGGCGGCCAGCTGAACGTCGGCAGTTTCCTGGGCAATGGCGTGCTGACCGGCGACTATGTCAACCACGGCAGGCTCCTCTACTATTCCAACCTGACGCCGTCCTATTCCGGCGTCATCTCGGGCGAAGGCAGCTTCGAGAAATCCGGCAACGGCACGCTGACGCTGAACAGCGTGCAGACCTATACCGGCGGCACGACGGTTTCGTTCGGCAGCCTGATCCTCGGCGGCAACGACCGGCTGGCGACATCGGGCGCGCTGATCGGCAATGGCGGCGTCTTCGATCTCAACGGTTTCAACCAGACGATCGGCGACCTCTCCGGCTACGGCCGGCTCGAGATCCGGACGGGCACTCTCACCGCGGGCGGTTCGGCCGACACGCTCTATCAAGGCCAGATAAACGGCACCGGCACCTTCACCAAGCAAGGCAGCGGCACGCTGACCATCAGCGGCAACAAGAATTTCTCCGGCACCACCAACGTCAATGCCGGCACGCTGGCCGTCAACGGCTCGATGGCCTCCAGCACCTTCCAGGTCAATTCCGGCGGCACGCTCGGCGGCACCGGGTCCCTGGGGGCGACGACGGTTGCCAATGGCGGCACGCTGCTCGGCGTTGCCGGCCAGACGCTGACCATGGCCTCCCTGACGTTGAACGACAGCTCCAACCTCAATGTCTCATTGGGCGCGGCCAGCACCACGCCGCTGTTCGACGTCACCGGCGCGCTCACGCTGGACGGCAAGCTCTCGGTCAGCGACGCCGGCGGTTTCGGCAACGGCAGCTACCGCATCGCCAACTACGGCGGCGCCTTCATCAACAACGGGCTGGTCATCGGCGCCGTGCCGCCCGGCTTCAACCCCGGCGACTGGTCGATCCAGAGCGGCGGCGGTGTCGTCAACCTCGTGGTCGCCACCGGCGCCGGCGAACAATATTGGGACGGCGCCAATATGAGCCCCGGCGGTGTCGCCGATGGGCGCGGCGGCAACGGCACGTGGGATTCTTCCGGCACCAACTGGACGAATGCCGCCGGCGACATCAATGCCGCCTGGGCGAGCCAGAAGGCGGTGTTCGCCGGCACGCCTGGAACGGTGACGGTGGTGGGCTCGCAGACCTTCACCGGCCTGCGCTTCGTTTCGCATCCGGCCGACTGGACCTACACGCTTGCCGCGGGTACTGCCGGCGCGCTGGTCACCAATTCGGCCGCCACCGAAATCATCGTCGCGGCCGATCCGGGCACCAGCGTGAACAAGGCGGTCATCAATGTCAGCATTTCCGGAACCGGCAGCATCGTCAAGCTCGGCGACGGCACGCTGACGCTGGGTGTCGCCAACACCTATCAGGGCGGCACGACGGTCAAGGAAGGCGAACTCGTCGCGGCGGCCAATGGCGCGCTCGGCACCGGCGGGGTTTCGGTGACGGGCGCGCCCGCGGCGACGGTGCTGCCGGTGTTGCGTTTCGCCGGTCCGGTCAATGCCAACGGGCTGTCGATCTCGACCCAGAACGGCTCCGTCGTGTTCGACGACCAGTCGAGCGCCGGCACGGCCCAGATCATCAACCAGGGCGACGGCACGACCGTTTTCCTTGCAGGCAGCAGCGCCGGCAGCGCTGTCATCACCAACCAGAGCGGCGGCGTCACGGCTTTCCGCGGCGACAATGCGTCGGGTCAGGCGAAGGTCATCAACCAGAGCGGCGGCAAGCTCGACCTCTCGACTTTCGACGCCGCAGGCCTGTGCAATTGCGTTTCGCTCGGCTCGGTCTCGGGCGCCGGCGACATAGCGCTTGGCGCGCATACGCTCGAAACCGGCGCGCTCAATCTCGACGAGACGATATCGGGCGTCATTTCGGATGGCGGCGCGCTGGCCAAGGGCAGCTTCACCAAGACCGGCGCCGGCAAGCTGATCCTGTCGGGCGCCAATACCTATCTCGGCACGACCACCGTCAGCGCCGGGACCTTGCAGGTCGACGGTTCGCTCGGTTCCGCCGATATCACCGTGGCCAGCGGCGCCACGCTCGCCGGCAACGGCACGATCGGCGCGCTCGCCGGCGGCACGGTCTCCATCCAGTCCGGCGGCCATCATGCGCCGGGTGCGTCGATCGGCACGCAGACCGTCAATGGCGATTACCGGATGGCCGGAACGCTCGACATCGAGGTCGACACGGCCAGCGCCGACAAGGTCGTGGTGACGGGCAATGTCGATCTCACCGGCGGCACGCTTGCCTTGCACGAACTGACGGGCACGGGCTGGCAGCCGAGCCAGACCTACACCATCATCGACAACCAGGGCGCCAATGCCGTCACCGGGCAGTTCGCCGGCATCAGTCACGTGTATGCCTTCCTGACTCCGGACGTGGTGTATGACGGCGGCGACGGCAACAATGTCGTGCTGACGCTGACCCGCAACGCGGTCGACTTTTCATCCGTTGCCGAAACGCCGAACCAGAAGGCGGCGGCCGGCGGCATCGAATCGCTCGGCGCGGGCAACGCGGTCTACAACGCCATCGCGCCGCTGTCGGCCGACGACGCGCGCTTCGCTTTCGACCAATTGTCCGGCGAAGTCCATGCCGCAGCCGCTGGCGTTCTGCTGGACGAGAGCCGGCTGCTGCGCGAAGCAGCACTTGGGCGTGTCGGAGCGACGATTGCGGAGCCAGGAGCGCGAGGCTTCTGGATGCAAGGCGCCGGCCTCGCCCGCTCGCTCGACGGCGACGGCAATGCCGCCGATGCCGACGCCAACACGGGCGCCTTCTTCGCCGGCATCGACGCCGCCGTCGGCGACGGCTGGACGCTCGGTTTCCTCGGCGGCATCAGCGTCACCTCGCTCGATATAGACGACCGCGCGTCCTCCGCCGACATCACCAGTGTGCATTTCGGCGCTTATGGCGGCGGCGCCATCGACAGCGTGCGGCTGAAATTCGGAGCCGGCTACAGCCATCATGATATCGACACAAACCGAAACCCGGCCTTCGCCGGCTTCAGCGATGAGCTTAGCGCCAGCTACGGCGCGAGCACGCTGCAAGTGTTCGGCGAGGCGTCGCGGCCCTTCGATGTCGGCGCGTTCAAGGTCGAGCCATTCGCCGGTCTCGCCTATGTGCATCTGTCGACCGACGGGTTCGCCGAGGACGGCGGCGCGGCTTCGCTTTCGTCCGGCGGCTTCAGCAACGACGCCACCTTCACGACCCTCGGGGCGAGGGTCTCGCAAAAGATGGTCGTCGGCGGCACGGCCTTCGAGGCGCGCGCCTCGCTCGGCTGGCGCCACGCCTTCGCCGACGCGCCGGCGGCGCGACTCTCGTTCGGCGGCGGTGACGGCTTCACCGTCTTCGGCGTGCCGATCGCGCGTGACGCGCTGGCGCTGCAGGCCGGCATCGATGTCGATCTCGGCGGAGCCAGCCGACTCGGCTTCAGCTATGACGGCCAGTTCGCCTCCGGCGCGATGGAAAACGCTTTCAAGGCGAGTTTCTCGACAAGGTTCTGAGGGCTGTCCGAAAGCGGGATCAGCTTTCGCCCTGTTGCCGCTTCTGCGTGATGAGATCGAGCCGTTCGCGGTCGGAACGCTCGCGCTCGTCGCGGCGGCGCACGTCCTTGTAGGCGCGCTCGACCATGTTGGCGCGCGCCGTTGCGGTGGCGATCAGCGCGGCCTCCTGGCGGGCGTCTTCCAGATTCTTCGTCTGGTGCTCCAGCGCCCCGGTGATGCGGCGATGATAGATTTCCGGAAAGAGGGAGCCCAGCGAACTGTCAGTGTCGAAATGCTCGATCAGTTCCTTGGCCTCCGCTTCGGCCTTGACGGCGGCGGCGAGGAAGCCGGCATGGCGGGTCTCGTGCAGCGCCTTCAACTGCTCCTGTACCTTGACCAGTTTCTTCAGGCGGTCCTTTCGCGTGGTCATGGCTATCTCGCCAGCGTCAGGTCGACGAAGCCGTCGGCGAACAGCGACAGCAGCGTGCCGACGGCGAAATAGAAGATGATCATGCCGCCGGCGATGACGAAGGGTAGCGAGATGAAATAGACCGGGATCTGCGGCGTCAGCTTGTTGACGAAGCCGATCGTCAGATTGACCAGGATGGCGTAGGCGACGAACGGGCTGCCCAGCCGGATGACCAGGAAGAAGGCGTCCGACACCGTGTCGGTCACGTCGACCAGCGCCGCCTGCGGGTTGAAGAAAACGTTGACCGGGGCGACATGGTAGGAGGCGACAAGCGCCTTGACGATCTCGTGGTCGAAATCGAAGACGAAGAGCAAGAGCAGCGCCGAGAACGAGATGAGGGCCGCAAGGGCCGCCTGCGGTTCCGGCTCCTCGATCGCCGGTCCGCCCGAGCCGCCATAGCCGATCAGCATGGCGATGGCCGAGCCCATGAAGCGCAGCGCCTCCATGTAGAGCCTGGTCATGGCGCCGATCAGGCCGCCGACCAGCAGCTCGGAAACGATCATCGGCGCCAGGACCTGCGGGCGCGGATCGACGAACGGATAGATGCGGTCCCACAGGAAAGCGAGCAGGCCGCCGGTCGCGGCGAGCGAGACGAACAGCCTGATCTGCAACGGCACGCGGGCGCTCGACAGGCCCGGCATCAGCATGAAGCAGGCACCGATGCGGCAGAAGGCGAGGAAGGCGGCGATGACGACGCCTTGCGTGAGCGCGTTCACGAGATCGTTCCGAGTACCTTGATCTCGACGCCCTTGGCGATCTCGACATGGCTGAGCACGGGAAGCGTCGTGAACAGCCGCTCGATGATCATGCGCACATAGGGACGCGCGTCGGGCGCGGTGACGAGAACGAAGCGCTCGCCGGCCTCCAGATGCTTGCGGATCGCCTTGGTGGCGTCCTGGCCGAATTCCTCGAGCTGGCGCGGATCGATGTCGAATTCGCGCACCTCGCCCTTGGCGTCGCGCTTGAGGCTCTGATGGAAGGCGAGATCCCAGCGGTTGCCCAGGCGCAGCACCTTGAGCGTGCCGCCTTCCGAGAGGTCGCCGCAGATCTGCTGCGCCATGCGGATGCGCACATGCTCGACGATCTGCTCGGTGCGGCGCACATGCGGCGCGATCTCGGCGATCGCCTCGATGATCAGATGCAGGTTGCGGATCGACACGCGCTCGGCGAGCAGCAGCTTCAGCACCGCCTGCAGGCCCGGATAGGAGATGTGCGAGGTGCAGATTTCGTCGGCGAGCTTGCGGTATTCGGGGTCCAGCCGTTCCAGCAGCGCCTTCATGTCCTTGTAGGACAGAAGCTGCGGCAGGTTGTTGCGGATGACCTCGGAGAGGTGGGTGAGCAGCACCGACATGTTGTCGGCGAAGGTGTAGTTCTCGCGCTTCAGATCCTCGGCGAAGGTCTCGAGCACGGAATAGGCGCGCATGCCGAAGGCCGGCTCGCGGATCTCCTCGCCGGGAATCTCCGGCACGCCGCGCGTTCCGAGCAGCACCATGATCTCGCCGACGCGCATCTGGTATTCGGCGACGACCGTGCCGTGCACCTTGATCTGGTAGCTCTTCGGCGGGATGGCGAAGTCGTCGGCGACGCGCACCTCGGGCACCACGAAGCCGTATTGCTGGGCGAATTTCTTGCGCATCTTCGACATGCGGAACACCAGCTCCTGGTGCGCCACCATCAGCCTGGTCGAAAGCTGCTTGCCGATCAGGAGTTCGATCTCGGCGGTGACCAGCGAGGCCTTGACCGAGTTCTTCTCCTCCTCGACCTTGTTCGCCTTCTCCTGCGTCTTCAGGGCTTCGGCGGCGGCGCGCTCGCGGCTCTGGCGCAGCGGGATGATGTAGCCGAGGCCGGCCATGCCGCCGGCGAGCGCGAAGAAGGGGAACAGCGGCAGGCCGGGCATCAGGCCGAGGATGACTAGCAGCGAGGCCGCGACATAGAGAGCGCGCGGATGCGCGCCGAGCTGGCCGAACACCGCCTGGTTGGCCGAGCCACGCGTGCCGCCCTTGGAGACCAGCATGCCGGCGGCGAGCGAGACGATGAGCGCCGGGATCTGGGTGACCAGGCCGTCGCCGACCGACAGCTTGATGAAGACGTCGGCCGCCTGGCCGAGGCCCATGCCGTGGCGCAGATAGCCGATGGCGATGCCGCCGACGATGTTGATGGCGGTGATGATCAGGCCGGCGATGGCGTCGCCGCGCACGAATTTCGAGGCGCCGTCCATCGAGCCGAAGAAGGAGGATTCCTCCTCCAGCTCACGGCGGCGCAACTGCGCCGTCTTCTCGTCGATCATGCCGGCGGAGAGATCGGCGTCGATCGACATCTGCTTGCTGGGAATGGCGTCGAGGGTGAAGCGCGCGCCGACCTCGGCGATGCGGGTCGCGCCCTTGGTGATGACGATGAAGTTCACCACAATCAGGATCATGAAGACGATCAGGCCGATGACGAAGTCGCTCGACATCACCAGCTTCGAGAAGCCGGAGATGACATAGCCCGCGGCGTGCGTGCCCTCGTTGCCATGCGACAGGATCATGCGCGTGGTGGCGATGTTGAGCGACAGGCGCAGCATGGTGGCGATGAGCAGCACGGTCGGAAAGGACGAGAAGTCGAGCGGGCGCTGGATCCACAGCGCCACCATCAGGATCAGCACCGAAAGCGCGATCGAGAAGGCGAGGCCGATATCGATGAGGAAGGCCGGTATCGGCAGGAACAGCACCGCCAGGATGACGACGATGCCGAGCGCGAAGAAGACGTCGCGGCCGTTCTTCGCCACCACGCCGGACGGGAGTGTTTCGCTGATCGCCATGTCGTCCCCAAATCAAGACCCGCCACGCACAGGGCAGGCCCTTGACCGTAACCCTCCAAGCTTGCGCGAAGGTGGGACAGCGGCTACGTCGCCGCGACCCCGCAGAACGGAAGGAAAATCGCATGCTGCTGATTGTCGGCACGATCCGGCTGCCATCCGACAGGCTCGAACAGGCGAAGCCGGCGATGCGGCGAATGATCCTGGCAAGCCGCGCAGAGCCCGGCTGCCTCGGCTATTCCTACGCGCAGGATGTGCTGGATGCCGGGCTCATCCATGTTTCGGAAGTCTGGAGCGACCGCGCCGCGCTCGAAGCGCATTTCAACTCGGCGCACATCGCCGAATGGCGCGCTAGCTGGGCGGAGCTCGGCATAGGCGATCGCAAGCTTACGCTTTACGAGACGGATGGCGGCGCACCAACCTGAATCGCTTCAGGTCTGTGCCGCGTCCGCGGTCGCGACCGCGACCAGCCAGCGCCGCACGGCGCGCTCCTCCTCGGCGGAGAGACCGGCGGTCAGCTCGCCTTCCAGCTTGTAGACGCGTTCCCGGCATTTCTTCAGCAGGGCGCGGCCGCTTTCCGAGAGGTCGAGATGCTGGATGCGGCCGTGGACGGCATGCGGCCGGCGGACGAGGGAGCCGGCCTTCTCCAGATTGGTGACGATCACGCTGACCGTCTGCGGCGTCAGCACCGCGAGCCGCGCCAGATCGGCATTGGACAGGCCGGGATAGGCCGAGATCATGGTGAGCGCCGCGAACTGCGCCTGCGTGACGCCGAATTCATCCAGCGCCCGCTCCACCTTCAGGCGGTAGGCGCCGGCCGCCTGACGCAGCAGATAGCCCAGATAGCCTTGCTCGCCGCGCTTGCCCTCACCGGCGGACGGGATGGATGGATTCCCCTTGCGCATAATATCAGTACTCTTATATGTTATTCGTGTACTGATATTATCGCATCAAGGAGCGGAACACGATGGGCCATCGCATTTTTCTTGCGGGCGCCTCGGGCGCGATCGGTCGCCGGTTGGTACCGCAGTTGGTGGCGGCCGGTCATCAGGTGACGGCGACGACGCGTCAGGCCGCAAAAGTCGAAGATCTTCGAGCGCTCGGCGCCGATACGGTGGTGATCGACGTGTTCGATGCCGACGCGCTTCGCGCGGTTGTCTTGGCGGCAAAGCCGGAGATCGTC